>DAINOB010000089.1:0-8615 GCA_036735585.1 Cytophagales bacterium
AAGATTTTTACTTATGCTCTGGCCAGAGACGCAGATTTTAGAGCAAGACTGCTTTCGCATACACTCCAAGGCATGGAGCTAGAAATAGATCAAAAGCAGGTTTGGTTTACTATCACAGGGCGGTTTAATGCCTACAACCTCTTAGCTGTATATGCTACTGCACAATTGCTGGGAGAAGATCCAGAACAATTGTTGACCCATCTATCAAAATCAAAATCAGCCCAAGGTAGATTTGATCAAATCTTAAGCAACAGTGGTATTCATGTCATCATTGACTATGCGCATACCCCTGATGCCCTGCAGAAAGTGTTAGAAACTATTACAGAACTCAGGACACGCAATGAGCAGGTTATCACTGTAATAGGATGCGGGGGTAATAGAGATGCTGAGAAAAGGCCCTTGATGGCTCAAATAGCTACACGATTTTCAGATAAGGCCATCTTCACCTCCGACAATCCTAGAAAAGAAAATCCTGAATCCATTTTGGATGAAATGGTAAAAGGTGTTCCTCCCACAGATTTTAAAAAAGTACTGCGGATCACAGACAGAAAGGAAGCCATCAGAACTGCCTTAATGCTTTGCAAAAAGGGAGATATTCTTTTGATAGCCGGAAAGGGTCATGAGAATTACCAAGAAATCAATGGGGTAAAGCATCCTTTTGACGATAAACTGATAGCAACAGAGATCTTAAACCAACTATACCCCGGATAGCCATGCTCTACTATCTTTTTCAATACCTTGATCAGCATACACCCCTTCCAGGATTGGGTGTCTTTCAGTATATTTCATTCAGAGCTACGATGGCCGCTATTCTGTCGCTAGTCATTTGTATGTTATTCGGAAAATCGCTCATTGCCTTGCTTCGAAAAAAACAGGTAGGCGAATCTATCAGAGACCTTGGTTTAGAAGGGCAATTAGAGAAAAAAGGAACGCCTACTATGGGTGGCCTTATCATTATTGCAGGTATTCTAATTCCCACTCTTTTGTTTGCAAAGCTGGAAAGCATTTACATCATAGTGCTTGTAGTATCGGTGATATGGTTGGGTGTAATCGGCTTTTTAGACGACTACATAAAAGTTTTCAAAAAAAATAAGGAAGGATTAGCTGGGAAATTCAAGGTAGTGGGACAGATTGGGTTGGGGTTGTTTGTAGCGCTTATGCTTTACTACAATGCCAACGTGGTAGTGAGGCAATATCTTGATGCTTTAAAAAACCCAACTGACAAAGTATCCACGAGCTATGTAGACATTAAGTCAGCTATAACAACCATTCCATTCCTCAAAAACAATGAATTTGACTACAGTTCACTGCTCTTTGGAGCCGATGAATCTTACACCGTTTTGGTGTATGCTTTGGTGGTAATATTCATTGTAACAGCAGTGAGCAACGGGGCAAACATTACCGATGGAATTGATGGATTGGCTGCGGGCACCTCCGCAATCATTGGGCTCACTTTGGCCATTTTTGCATACCTAAGCGGTAACGCCATTTTTGCGGATTACCTGAACATCATGTACATCCCTAATTCCGGTGAGTTGGTGATTTTTTGTGCGGCTTTTGTAGGGGCATGTGTCGGTTTTCTGTGGTATAACTCCTTTCCTGCACAGGTTTTTATGGGCGATACCGGTAGTTTGGTGCTTGGAGGATCCATAGCGGTACTGGCTCTAAGCTTAAGAAAAGAACTTCTGATACCGGTTCTATGCGGAATCTTTTTGGTAGAAAATCTATCGGTGATCATTCAGGTGTACTACTTCAAATACACGAAGAAAAAATACGGAGAAGGACGAAGAATTTTCAAAATGTCTCCCCTACACCATCATTATCAAAAACTGGGATACCATGAATCAAAGATTGTAACCAGATTTTGGATCATTGGGATTCTACTGGCCATACTTTCTGTAGCTACACTCAAACTGAGATAGAACATGGTAAAAGCTAAAAAACTAGAACAACGCATCAAAGAGGCCAGATTAGAGGCCCTAGCACTTTATGTGTGTGTACATGACCCAAGGGTGCACTGGTTTCCAAAAGCCATTATCTGGATAGTGGCCATGTATGCCCTGAGTCCTATTGATATTATCCCGGACTTTATCCCCTATATAGGCTATCTGGATGATATGCTCATCATTCCAATAGGTACATGGGTAGCAGCTCGCATGATCCCAGCACCGATTATGGAGGAAGCTCGAAGAAAAATAAGACTAGTAAAAGTTAAAGAAGGGCCTGTAACATGGATTTTCCAAGTCATTATCACCATAGTTTGGCTGGCTGCTGCTGTATTTATAGCTGTAAAAATTCGTAAAGCCATCTTACAAGAATGACCGAGGAAGTATTACATATCACTGTGATTGGATCTGCTGAAAGTGGCTTAGGTGCTGCTTTGCTGGCGCAAAAATTAGGTCATTCGGTTTGGGTTTCTGATGCTGGAACTATCTCAACCCCTTACAAAACAGAGCTCCTCAAACATAATCTGCCTTTTGAAGAGCAAGGACATACTTTCGATAAGATTCTTCGATCTGACTTAATCATTAAATCTCCAGGAGTACCGAACCACGCTGCTCTCATCCAGGAACTAAAAAAAGCTGGCAAGCTTATACTTTCTGAAATTGAATTTGCCTCACAACATTATCAAGGTCAAGTCATCGGGATTACTGGGTCTAATGGTAAAACAACCACTACTCTGCTTACTGGTCATCTACTGCATTTAGGTAAAATATCCTCCCAAGTAGCAGGTAATGTAGGCAACAGCTTTGCAGCATGCCTTACTGGCAAAACCAAACTTCCTGACTGGTTTGTGCTAGAAGTCTCCAGTTTTCAATTGGATGATTGCTATGCATTTGCCCCTCACATAGCCATGATCCTCAACATTACTCCAGACCATCTGGACAGATACGAGTATAGTTTTACAAACTATGCAGATGCCAAATTTAGAATTCTGCAAGCACAGAAGTCCAGTGATTATTTCATTTATCACAAAGAAAATGTAGGAGTTTCACAAGGAATTCTCAGACATAAAATTAAAAGTAAATCCCTGCCCATAAGTACGAAACCTTTATCAGAAAACGAGGAGGGTGGATGGTTCGATCAGGAATACCTTTATTATAGAATCTTGGGCTCAGAGGTCCGTATTCCTTTCAAAGATTTACCTCTACAAGGCATACACAATAGGTTGAATATGTTGGCTGCTGGTTTGGCAGCCCGCATCGCAGGCGTTACAGAACAGGCTTTAAAGGATGGACTTGCCACTTTTGTAAATGCACCTCACAGGTTAGAAGTCGTAGCAGATAATCAGGGTATTCTTTGGATCAATGATAGCAAAGCCACCAATGTTGATTCTGTCTATTATGCTTTAGAAAGTATGCAGCGCCCAGTGGTTTGGATAGCTGGGGGAGTTGACAAAGGCAATGATTACACTCAAATAGAAAAACTAGTCTCAGAAAAAGTAAAAACCTTGATAGCAATGGGTAAAGACAATACGCCTTTACTCAATTTCTTCAAAGGGAAAGTCAGCAGCATCATCAGTACCCAATCTTTGGACGAGGCTCTGGAAATTGCCTACTCCTCAAGTACTCATGGAGATGCTGTGTTGCTCTCACCAGCATGTGCAAGTTTCGATTTGTTCAAAAACTATGAGGATCGGGGCAACCAGTTTAGAAGTAAAGTTCAGCACCTTATTAAAAATCAACAGAATCCATGAATCGCACCGCACTAAAAGAATGGGCAGAAAATAATCTAAAAGGCGATCCTGTAATTTGGTTTATCGCTTTTGCTTTATCTGTTTTCAGCATACTGGTGGTGTATAGTGCCACAGGGCCTTTGGCTTTCAAGGTAAGAGGCGGAAATACGGAATACTATTTAATCAAGCATAGTTTTCTGGTGTTGGCAGGTCTTGCCCTCATGTGGGCAGCGCATCGAGTAGATTATAAGTACTATTCTAAGCTCTCACGCTATGCACTTATTGCCTCTGTACCCCTTCTTATCTTTGCATGGAAGTTTGGAACAGAGCTTAACCACGCATCGCGCTGGATCACCATACCTTTAATCAACCAATCATTTCAGCCCTCAGATTTGGCGAAACTGGCTTTGATAGCAAATCTCGCTGCGATGCTGGCCAAAAGGCAGCAAAATATTTCTGATTTCAAGGAATCGCTAGTTCCAGTGTTGTTCTGGTGTGGCCTCATTTGTGGACTGATTGCACTCACCAATTTATCCACTGCGGTGCTGCTTTTTTCAACCTGTATGCTGCTCATGTTTATTGGCAGAGTACCCTTGAAATACCTGGCTTTGCTGGTTTTGGTAGGTATCCTTTCGGGAGGAGTGGCCTTAGCTATTGGTCAACGATTCAACACTGCAGTTGAGCGGGTAGGGTCATTTCTCAACCCTGATCAAATTCCCTATCAGCTACAGCAAGGCTATATCGCTATGGCCACTGGTGGTGTGATCGGCAAAGGTCCTGGCCAAAGTGAACTTAGAAATTTTCTACCCTATCCTCATTCAGATTTTATCTACGCCACAGTGATAGAAGAGTATGGTCTTTTGGGAGGTGCCGTCATCGTTTTTCTCTATTTGGCTTTGCTTTACAGAGGCATGGTTACCGTGGCCAATAGTGAGCGAGTATTTGGCGGCTTACTTTCCGCCGGCCTAAGCTTTGCCTTAGTTGTTCAGGCGTTTATTAATATGGGCGTTGCCGTAGGATTGGGGCCAATAACGGGTCTACCACTTCCTCTATTAAGCATGGGTGGAACTTCTGTTTTATTTACCTGTATGTCATTGGGCATCATACTATCAGTGAGTCGAGGAGAAGGAGAAGATCTATGAATCCTAGTGGCAAATACAAAATCATGATTTCAGGAGGTGGCACAGGTGGGCACATATTCCCGGCTATTGCTATAGCCAAAGCTTTTGAAGAGCTGGTGGAATGTGAAATCCTGTTTGTAGGTGCTTTGGGACGTATGGAAATGGATAAAGTGCCCGCAGCAGGATATAAAATCGTGGGATTGCCGATAGCAGGGTTGCAACGGAAGTTTGACCTCAAGAATTTTCTACTTCCATGGCTTCTAATAAAAAGTGGGATCATGGCTTTGAATCAAATATCAGCTTTCAATCCACATGCAGTAATTGGCGTAGGTGGCTATGCCAGTGCACCCCTTTTGATAGCGGCTTGGGCTAAGAGAAAACCAATTTTTATTCAAGAACAAAACGCTTATGCCGGACTTACCAATAAATGGCTGGGCCGTGTAGCCAAAAAAATATTTGTCGCTTTCGATCAAATGGATCCCTACTTCCCTTCATACAAAATGGTGCTCACGGGAAATCCAATTCGTCCTGAACTGGAAACTCAAACTTTGACGAAGGCTGAAGGCTGTGAAAAATTCAAATTAGATCCCAACAAACCTGTATTACTGGTTCTAGGGGGCAGTTTAGGAGCACCTGCTATTAACCGAGCAGTTGCCGAAAGTCTAGAAAAATGGATTGAAGAAGGAATTCAAGTACTATGGCAAACGGGTAAAAGTGGCAAACTAAAAGCCGATGAGCTTGCTCAAAAACAGGTATACAATCTTAAAGTATTCGAATTTATATACGACATGCCAGAGGCCTTTGCCGCTGCGGACTTGGTGGTGTCTCGTGCAGGAGCCATTGCCATTACAGAATTGTGTGCTCAGGGCAAACCATCCATCTTAGTCCCATCTCCTTATGTGGCAGAAGACCATCAACGCATCAATAGTTCTGTGCTTACACGTGCTGAAGCCGCCATTATGCTTGAGGAACAATTCATTTCGAGTAAACTGGCTGGGGTAGTTTTGGAATCTATTTCAAATAAAGAGCTGCTTCAAAAGATGGGCAGAAATGCACATAGAATTTACAGACAAGGTGCAGCAAAATCAATTGCAGAACACATCCTTAAATTGACCACCTAAGCCATGAGCCTACAGCACACTAAACTATATTTTCTGGGGATTGGCGGCATTGGCATGAGTGCCTTAGCGCGATGGCTCTGGTCTACAGATGTGAAAGTAGGCGGATACGATCGTACGCCTTCGGCAATTACGGATGAAATGATGGCCTCGGGAATAGACATAAGCTTTGATGAGTCTCCTGATAAAATACCCGACTGGGTAAAGCAAGACCCAGAAGGATGCTTGATTGTACGTACGCCAGCCGTTCCTGATGATCATAAAGGACTTATGTGGCTTAAAAACAATCATTTTTCCATCATTAAAAGAGCCGAACTGCTCGGAAGGATCACAGATTCCTACAAAACATTGGCCGTGGCAGGTACCCATGGCAAAACTACCACAAGTGCCATCCTTACTTGGATACTGCATGATTCGGGCATCCCCTGCGGTGCCTTTTTGGGTGGAATCTCTGCAAACTTAGGGTCAAACATGCTTGCTCCACCCGCATTGGGCTGCATAGTGGTAGTAGAAGCAGATGAGTATGATCGATCTTTTCTACAGCTAAAGCCCCATGCCGCCATTCTCACTTCTATGGATGCGGACCATCTGGATGTTTATGGAAGCTCACAAGCGGTTGTCAACAGCTTTCATGCTTTTACCAAACTTATTCCAGCAGGTGGCACACTGGTTCATGCCGCTACCTGCGACCCTGACACGAAATCTGGGGTGCTTAAGTTATCCTACAGTTTAGATTCACATTCTACTATTAAAGGTGTCGTGAAAAGCGTAGAATCTGGATGCCTTATTTTTGATTACCATGCACCTGAATTAAGTATAGAACACATTAAACTCCCCATGCCGGGTTTGCACAATGTAGAAAATACCTGCGCAGCCATTACCCTTGCTTTAGCAGTAGGTTGTACTCCTGAACGAATTAAATCAGCCATTGCAGCATTCAAGGGTGTGGGAAGACGATTCGAACTGATTGGGAAAAGCGATACATACATCTTTTATGATGATTATGCACATCATCCTACTGAAATAAAAGCTTTTATCCGATCAATTCGCTACCTCTATCCTGACCAATACCTAACGATAATTTTCCAGCCTCATCTTTTTACTAGAACCCGAGATTTTGCAGAGGGATTTGCAAACGAATTAGATCATGCAGATGAGGTCATACTTCTAGACATTTATCCAGCTAGAGAGCTACCAATTCCAGGTGTAAGTTCAAAAATGCTGTTGGAAAAGATGACAAATACGAACAAAAGAATTGTCACCAAAGAGCAATTGGTAGACAAGAGTCAGAATTTCAAATACGGTATTGTAGCTACACTTGGAGCAGGAGATATTGACAGATTAATTAACTCACTTAAAATCAATCTACATGTCAGTTAAAAATGTATTCAGCAAAAAGAAGGTCATTGTAATTATTTCTGTTCTAGCAGTAGCTGCGATCTCTTTACTTCTGGCATTAGTAGAAAAAAAGCAATCATCTAAAATCTGTGATAAAATAGAAATAACAATTGATGCTGAAGCAGGCAATCATTTCATTTCAGAAGCGGATATTCTTGATTTGCTCACCTTGGGAGGAAGTGAATCGATTATCGGTAAAATGAAGGCAGAACTTGATTTGAAAAAGATCGAAAATAGACTTGTCAAGAATCCTTTTATTCAAGAAGCAGAGGTATATAGTATGCACTCAGGCAAGCTAAAAGTGAAGGTAAAACAAACCAATCCTCTGGCTAGAATAATTTTCCCAAATGGGCAACAAAATTATCTAGATGAGAATGGCAATCTACTTCCTCTCTCCAAGCGATATACTACAAGAGTACCAATCATTTTTTCGCGTATATCTAAAGAAAATCTCTCCACAGAAGAAAATAAAAATACTCATTTAAAAGACTTCCTACAGTTGTTGATATTTATAAAAAATAATAAGTTTTGGAATGCGCAAATTGCAGAGATAGAGTTAAAGCGCAACTACACCATAAATATGTTTCCGCAAATCACCAGACAGCAAATAGAATTCGGAACTCCTCAAAATTTTGAGGAGAAGTTACGAATGCTGCACATTTTTTATAAGCAAATACTCCCAAATAAGGGTTGGAATACCTATACAAAAGTGAGTGTAAAATATCATAACCAAATCATCTGCAGTTAGACAAAAAACTATAACTCTCCCATGGATCATCAAAAAATAGTAGTAGGACTTGATATAGGCACCACAAAAATTTGCGCCATTGTAGGCGTGAAAAATCAGTTTGGTAAGCTAGAAATCATTGGAATGGGCAAGGCTGTTTCTGATGGGGTAAGACATGGCATGGTTTACAACATCGACAAAACTACCCAAGCCATTAAAAAAGCTGTGTCAGAAGCCGAAGAAATGGCAAACATCAATGTAGGTTTGGTCAATGTGGGAATAGCAGGGCATCATATACGCAGCACCATTCATCACAACAGCATGATGCGCCAGAGCAGCGAGGGATTGATTTCTGTGGAAGATGTAAATAGCCTAACCAATGATACTTACAAATCTGCTACTCCTCCAGGCACCAAGATTATACACGTAATGCCCCAAGACTACATTATAGACCATGAGCCTGGAATAAAGGATCCAGTGGGCATGAATGGAGTGAAACTGGAGGCTGATTTTCATGTGATCACTGCCAAAACATCGGCCATAGACAACATCAGAAAGTGCATAGAGTATGCAGG
>DAINOB010000090.1:0-8524 GCA_036735585.1 Cytophagales bacterium
AGAATATTTCGGAAAGTTGGTGGTAGGCGATCCTTTGATTCCCCTACACACCCCCATTCAAGTAAGTTTGAAGGCGGACAAGCCTATTTTGGATAAATCAAAAACAGCGGTGTATGCCTACTATGGTTCCAGCATTTCCTATGTGGGTGGTTCATGGCATAATGATGTAATCACTTTTGAAACCAAAAGCATGGGCACCTTTGTCATTGCTGCTGATTCTGTGCCCCCTGTTGTACTGATCAAGGAGAAAACACCCAAAAGGTTGGTTTGCAAGATCTCCGACAACAGGTCTGGCATTGGGTCCTTTAAAGTACTGCTCAATGGGGAATGGCTGTTGATGAACTATGATCATAAAACAAGGCTGATATGGTCTGAACTATTGGATGAAACACAAAACCTAAAAGGACAGTTAAGAATAGAAGTAACTGACAGAAGTGGCAATACCAAAGTCGTGGAAACAGTAATTTAAGCATATTAAACTTAAAAAATCTAACCCTATGAGACCAGAACAAGGACAGAAAGCCCCAGAAATCACAGCCAAAGATCAAGATGGAAAAGAAACCAGCTTGAGTCAATTTGCTGGAAAAAAAGTAATCCTCTACTTCTATCCCAAAGACGATACCCCCGGTTGTACTGCGGAAGCTTGCAACTTCAGGGACAATTATGACCAGCTTAAAAACCAAGGATACGAAGTAATTGGCGTAAGCACGGACAATGAGAAATCGCATACCAAGTTCAAAACCAAGCATCAATTGCCCTTTACCTTACTAGCCGATTCCGATCAGAAAATTGTAAATGATTATGGCGTATGGGTTGAAAAGAGCATGTATGGCAAAAAATACATGGGTACCGCCAGAGTTACCTTTGTAATTGATGAGCAGGGCATAATTCAGGAGGTGATAGAAAAGGTAGACACCAAGAATCCAACGGCACAAATCCTAAAGTAAAAATTGAAACCAAAAATGGCCCCGAACTGGGGCTTTTTTTATGGATTTGCAGGGCATATTGGCATTGGGCAATTGTTATACATGTGGGAAGTTCATCCGCAATGACTGATGAATTAATTCTACTTTTGTTTTGAATTTTTTGCTTCTAGCTCCTCATTTCATGAATACCCTAACTCCAGATTTCGATCAACTTAATAAAATAGCCAGTCAAGTCCGTAGAGATGTGCTCAGAATGGTTCATGCGGCCAAATCTGGGCATCCTGGAGGTTCACTAGGCTGCGCAGATTTGCTTACAGCTCTGTATTTTCATCTATTAAAACATGATACAGAGTTTCACATGGAGGGGCACCATGAAGACTTGTTCTTTTTGTCAAATGGCCATATTTCTCCGGTTTGGTACAGTGTTCTCGCACGATCAGGTTATTTTCCGATTCAAGAATTATCGACTTTCAGACAAATTGATTCTAGATTACAAGGCCATCCCGCTACGGCAGAGCATCTTCCGGGTATACGAATAGCTTCTGGTTCCTTGGGTCAGGGTCTTTCTGTGGCAGCAGGTGTGGCACAAGCCAAAAAGTTGAGCAAAGATCCCCATCATGTGGTAGTACTGATGGGCGATGGAGAGCAGCAAGAAGGTCAAATATGGGAAGCCGCTCTCTATGCCGCACACTATCAGATAGACAATTTAATTGCTGTGATCGATTGCAACAATAGGCAAATAGATGGCGATGTAGATAAAGTAATGGGTCTAGGCGATCTGGAGGCGAAGTATAAGGCCTTTGGATGGCATACGCTGAGCATGCACGGCAATGACATGAAAGATGTATTTGCTACCCTACAAAAGGCAGTTTATGAGTCTGGCAAGTCAAAACCCGTGGTGATTTTAATGAAAACAGAAATGGGATTTGGTGTAGATTTCATGATGGGTACACATAAATGGCATGGGGTGGCCCCAAATGATGAGCAGCTTGCACAGGCTTTGGCTCAGCTAGAGGAAACCTTAGGGGACTATTAAACATATAAACGTCAATGAATACATATACCATCCTTGGAAATAAAGATACCCGATCGGGATTTGGAGCAGGACTTGTAGAAGCAGGAAAGCAAAACTCTAAGGTAGTCGCGCTTTGTGCTGACCTTACCGGGTCACTAAAGATGGATGCTTTTCAAAAGGAGTTTCCAGATAGGTTTTTCCAAACGGGCATTTCTGAAGCTAATATGATTGGATTGGCTGCCGGCATGAGCACTTCAGGACTCATTCCTTTCACGGGCACGTTTGCCAACTTCAGCACAGGCCGTGTGTATGATCAAATCAGACAATCGGTGGCCTATTCGGGAAAAAACGTGAAAATCTGCGCCTCCCATGCCGGTCTCACTTTAGGCGAAGATGGCGCCACCCATCAGATACTAGAAGACATAGGATTGATGAAAATGTTGCCTGGAATGACGGTAATCAATCCTTGTGATTACAATCAAACAAAAGCAGCTACACTTGCCATCCTAGAGCATCAAGGTCCTGTCTATTTACGTTTTGGAAGACCCGTAGTGCCTATTTTCATTCCAGAGGACATGCCCTTTGAAATAGGGAAAGCCTTGCTGCTTAATGAAGGTACAGATGTATCCATATTTGCTACTGGGCATTTGGTATGGGAAGCACTTCAGGCAGCCGACCTACTAGCGGCTCTCAATATTTCAGCAGAAGTAGTGAATATTCATACCATTAAACCATTAGATGCAGAAGCAGTCTTAGCCTCGGTGCAAAAAACCGGTTGCGCAGTGACTGCCGAGGAACATCAACTTTTTGGAGGCCTTGGAGAAAGTATAGCTTCCCTCCTATCCAGAAATTTCTTGGCTCCTTTAGAAATGGTGGCCGTGGAAGATACTTTTGGTGAAAGTGGAACTCCTGAAGCCCTCATGGAGAAATATGGCCTCAAAGCCAAGGACATTGTGGCTAAAGCTATGAAAGCCATTCAACGCAAAGGCTAAATCTGCAATACCGGGATGCAATCAACAGTATGTTAGACCCGGAGGAACAAACGCTTCTTTTACAGCTTAAGCAGGCTTCTACTCGTGACAAAGCCTTTAAAACACTTTTGGGAAAATACCAAAGACGGGTGTATTACCTCATCCGAAAAATGGTAGAGAACCATGACGATGCAGATGACCTTACCCAAGATACTTTTGTTAAGGTGTATCGAAATATCGATAAGTTCAAAGAAGATGCATCGCTGTTTACTTGGATTTATCGCATAGCAACCAACGAGGCACTTAGTTTTTTATCCAAAAATAAGCGTAGAAGATCAAGCATGATCGCTCATGGCACAGATTCCTCCGAGGGCTCCACTCAGCAAGGCACCTTAGATGCCGATGCTATTCAAAGTTTGCTTAAAGCAGCTATTCACTCTTTGCCTGACAAACAAAAATTGGTATTTCAAATGAGGTATTATGAAGACTTGAGCTACGAGTCTATGTCTCAAATCTTGGGCACATCAGTTGGGGCCTTAAAAGCCTCTTATCATCATGCTGTGAAAAAAATTGAAGTTTTTTTAGGCAAAAGTTTAAACCATTGATGCCACTCCTATTCTAAGAAACCATGAAACTACCCGATCCTGAAGACTACAGAGGTGGCTATAGCGCTCCTGAGGGTTATTTTGAGACACTCCCAGATCGAGTTCTTGATCGCATACACCACAAAAAATCTGATAGGTCTTTATCTGTTTTATTCAACTATGGCTGGGCTGCAGCTGCTTCTGTGCTGTTGCTGTTGGGCGTATATATGCTTGGTTATCAGCAGGGAAAGCAAGTTCAGATACCTGATGATGGCGCTTGGTTAACGGAGAAGAAATTAATCCTAGAATACTTGGAAGATGAAAATCTGTATGACGAGTATCTATACTCTATCCCTGCTTCGCGTTTGCTATCCACGCATTCTTGGGTTGATAACAATGAAAACCAAGAAGTACAAACTTGGGAATACCTTGAAGAAGAAACCATTGAAGATGAACTATTTCTATAAAGCACTGCCAATACTTTTCCTAGTTATAAGCTGCCTGGTAGTACAAGCCCAGCCAAAAGGAAGAGAGCGACTCGAAGCTGCCAAAGCCGCCTATATAACGCGTGAACTCAATCTCACTGTAGAAGAATCTCAAAAGTTCTGGCCAGTTTTTAATGAATTAAAAAGGGAACAATTAAAAATTCGAAGGCAAATAAGGCAAGCACAACGAGACTTAGCGACCAATAATCTTAGTGAAAGTGAGGCGAAAACCTTGTACAGCCGATTTTTAGATACTCGTATTCAAGAAGTTGAATTAGAAAGAAGCTACATGCCAAAGATGGTAGAGGTGATCGGAATAAAACGGGCAGCAAAGGTTTACCCCACAGAGAAACAATTTCTGAGGATGCTTTTGCGTAATTTGGAGGGTCTTAATGAAGAAGACCTTCCCGATGAATAACCGTCAGCTATTTTACCAACACCTTGGTCAAACTACAGATTTTCCTCTAGCCATTGAAGTATCGCATGCACAAGGCGTGTGGATGTATGGCCCAGATGGAAAACGATATTTAGATTTAATCTCTGGCATAGGCGTCAGTAATGTAGGTCACTGCCATCCCCAAGTGGTAAAAGCGGTTCAAGAACAGGCTGAAAAATATATGCATTTGATGGTGTATGGTGAATTTATTCAATCACCACAGGTGCAATTGGCTGCTGCTCTCGCCAAAACTCTTCCTCAAGGTCTAGACAGAGTCTACTTCGTAAATTCAGGATCAGAGGCTATAGAGGGAGCCATGAAACTTGCCAAACGCTACACTGGCAGGCATGAAATACTTTCTTGCCACCACTCCTATCATGGTTCTACGCATGGAGCCCTCAGCATCAGTGGCAATGAAGCTTACAAACAAGCATACAGGCCATTATTGCCAGGGACAAGACAGATTGTATACGGTGGATTTGGGGATTTACAGCACATTACTTCTACAACCGCAGCTGTAGTTATAGAAACAATCCAAGGAGAAGCAGGGGTTAAAATCGCTTGTCCTACGTATTTCAAAGCCTTGCGAGAAGCTTGTAATGCGTATGGTGCGCTGTTGATTTTGGATGAAATTCAATGTGGAATGGGAAGAACAGGAACTTTTTGGGCCTTCGAGCAGATGGGAATTGTTCCCGATATCGTTGTGTCTGCCAAAGCCTTGGGTGCTGGTATGCCCATTGGTGCATTTATCAGTACAGAGGAAATCATGAGCGTATTGAAAAACAATCCGATTTTAGGGCATATCACCACTTTTGGTGGCCATCCTGTGAGTGCTGCTGCTGCCTTGGCAGGACTAAAAGTTTTAGAAGATGAGCAACTGATCGCTCAAGTACCTGCCAAAGCCTATTATCTGAGGGAAAGGCTGGTGCATCCTTTAATCACTCAAGTGAGGCAGCAAGGATTAATGATGGCTTTGGAAATGGAAAATTTTACAACACTTAAGCGAGTAATTGATCAGCTCATTGAGAGAGGTATCGTCACCGATTGGTTTTTGCATTGCGACAATGCCATGCGTTTAGCTCCACCTTTGATTATTTCAGAAGAGGAACTTAGTTATGCTTGTGAGGTGATTTTGGAGGTGTTGGATGAGGAGCTGATGAAATAGAACTAGGATACTTTCTTAGTAATTAATTAAAAATTGCTTTCGGGAAACATTCACTTTTTTTCAACCTGCTCCCAAACCTCCTCCAAGCTATGCACTGGTTTTTGACATGCACCTTGCTCACAAAGATAGTAGGTCGTCTTTCCAGCTATAGGATTCTTGCCTTGCAAAATGGCAAAGGCAGAGTCATTATTTGCGCGGGCTAATACCAATCCTGGAGCATAGTATTTTAATAGATCGATTTGATTTTTATTGGTCTCCTCAGGTGTAGCCACAATCAATTCCCCCTGAGACCAAGCCTTGGTACACATCAATGCTGCCCAATTTGCCATGTATCGAGGTTCTGTCTCTACCAAATGCGCTACGCCCTGTAGCATTTCTTCAGCCGATAAAATCATAGAAGTATCTCCAATGATGCGTCCCAAGCGGAAGCAGGTGTTGGCAATGATTGAATTGGGAGATGGAATGACATTGTCAAATAGTTCTTTTTTATTGGCAATCAATCCGTGATTATGCGCTGAGAAATGGAAATAGCCCTCTTCACGGTCATAAAAGTGTTCTGATATGAAATCAAACAATAGTTTGGCCTTTAGCAGAAAGACTTCGTCAAAGGTGGTTTCGTATAAATCTGTATAGGCCTGCATGGTGGCTGCATAGTCTTCCAAGAAAGCAGGAATAGGCTCGGCATTTTTACGCAAGCAGCGATACAAGCTTCCTTCATTGCTCAACAAATGCTTATCAATATAAGCTTCTGCATGTAATGCCAACTCCAAAAACAAAGGATCACTTAAAGCTTTATAGCTATTACATAATCCTGAAATGGTCAAAGCGTTCCAGCTGCACAGTATTTTATGATCGAGTCCAGGCCTTACACGTCCGCTTCTGTAATTCAGTAGATCCCTATTAGATTGATGGATCCATTCTAAAAACACCTTTTCCTCGATGCCATTTTCTGAGGCAAACACCTCAGGTTCAGAAATGGGAAACAAAACATTTCTTCCATGTTCCCAATTGCCTTCTGGGGTACACTGATAATAGGAAGAAAGTGACGCAGCCTTTTCAGCCCAAACCTCATGAAGTTCTTCAGCGGTGAAACAATAAAATTTTCCTTCCTCCCCTTCGCTGTCTGCATCCAAGGCGGCATAAAAAGCACCTTCAGGGGCAAGCATTTCCCGCTGTAACCATTCAATAGTTTGCCGAATTACCCGCTCATACAATGGTTTGGGTGATTTGCGATGCGCATTGGCATACAAGCTTAACAGTTGCCCATTGTCATACAGCATTTTTTCAAAGTGTGGAATAAACCATTGTTCATCCACGGAATAGCGCGCAAATCCACCGCCTACTTGATCATACATTCCACCAAGAGCCATTTTTTTTAAGGTAGTCTCCAAAAGTTCTGAAGCATGGGCTGCGGGTGTGAAATGACTGCCTTTGAGCATAAAATCATAAATGCAAGGCATGGGGAACTTTGGAGCTCCCATTAATCCTCCATGAACTCGATCTCCTTTTTCAGCTAATTGCTGTAGTGCGGTTTTTACAATTGCTTTTTCATCCAGTTGGTTTGCGGCACTCCCAATTCTATAGCGCTCTACCTCACTGCGTTGTAATGATTCTGTCAATTGGGCAGCACTTTCCAGTACTTTGTCATATTCTTCTGTAAATGCACGTTGTACACCCTTCAACACATTGATCCAATTGGGTTTTGGAAAGTAGGTTCCTCCGTAAAATGGCCTACCGTCTGGTAATAAGAAAACATTGAGCGGCCAACCACCACGCATGCCCATAGCTTGTACTGCATCCATATAGACCTGATCCACATCGGGCCGTTCTTCCCTGTCTACTTTAATATTTACAAAAGAAGAATTCTGCAAAGCAGCCACTTCCTCATCTTCAAAACACTCGTGCTCCATTACATGACACCAATGGCAGGCACTATAACCGATGCTTAGAAGGATTATTTTGTTTTCAGTTTTGGCCCGATCCAATACTTTCTGTGACCATGCCTCCCAATGAACAGGATTGTAGGCATGCTGCAGCAGATAAGGGCTGCTTTCGTGAATCAACGCATTGGTTTGAGAAGATTTACTTCCAGAATGTTCCATGGTTTGAAAGTCTTAGGGTTGATTGAACTGCGCATCAAATAGTTGCTGAAGTTCAGGGATTGATATTTTTTTCTCTAATGCTTGTATTCCTGTTTTTATGAAAGCAAGGTGCTTGGAGTACTCCTCTGTATGGGTCCATGTGGGGCGATGTTGTAAAGCACGGTAAAGAGTGTGGTATTCTTCTGATAGGATTTGTGCTTCATTTTCAAATAAGGAATTCGCTAGCTTCTGCCCTATCCATTGAACTGCCTGAGGACTGGGATGAAGCAAATCATCTGCATAAAATCGATAGTCTCGAAGTTCATCGATCATAATTTCAAAGGCAGGGAAATACCAAGAATCCGGAATTGAGTTGACCAATTCTTCACATAGCAGAAGAAGCTTTGCCTTACTCCGAGCATTCTCTACCATTCCATCACGTACATGGCGTACAGGACTTACGGTAAAGATGATTTTGATCTTTGGGTTGATCTTTCGAATTGTTTCAAGGTCATGAAAAACAGTGGCTTGCATATCCGCAACAGAAGCCACTTTTTTCTTAAAATCTGTGGAGGGTAATTTATGACAATTTGCTACTTCAATGCCTGTTTCTAAGTGTTCATAAAAAATAGAAGTACCAAACGTGAGCAAAAGCCAATCTACGGACGTCAGTTCCTCTCGAAGTAGGTGCAGTAATTTTGATCTTTTCTGCTCTTGAACTCGTTCTTGGTCTCCATCAAATCTGCTGTGCAGGTGTAAATCTTTGTAAAGTTTGTGGTAAACAATTATTCCTGTTTCAGGAAATTGACCTTCTAAAGCCCAGCGGAGCAGCCGAGTAAGTGCAGGAGGATAGTAAATGGC
>DAINOB010000091.1:0-8492 GCA_036735585.1 Cytophagales bacterium
AAAGGCTATCCTTTCTGCTCAAAAGGGTCTCGTAATCGATGCAGATGCCATCAATATTCTTTCAGAATTAAATCTTGACTCCCTCACTTTTCCAGCCAATACTGTGCTCACTCCTCATCCTGCCGAGTGTGATCGCTTGTGTGGTAAATCTGAACTTTTTGAGGATAGACTTAAAAAAGTAAAAGCGTTTTGCCACAGGCATCAAGTAGTGATGGTACTTAAAGGTGGGTATAGTGCGGTGGTTGATCCTAGTGGAAAAGTGTATTTCTGTACCAAAGGCAACGCAGGAATGGCAACTGCCGGGAGTGGCGATGTGCTTACGGGCATTATAGCTGGATTGTTGTCACAGGGGCTACATGCGCTTCCTGCCACTCAGCTTGGAGTCTTTCTTCATGCCCTTTCCGGTGATCTTGCAGCAGAAAAACTGGGTCAACATAGTCTAATTGCAAGTGACTTAATAGAGTTTTTGCCTTCTGCTTTTCTTTCGGTACAGAACAACAATGGGGAAAAAACTAAGTAGCTTTGCACCATAATGGAGCAACTTCTGGGCACTTTTACAGTGCTTTTTTCTATAGTAAATCCTCTGAGTGCTATGCCGGTCTTTGTTGCGCTCACCCAAGGATATTCACCGCAGCTGCGCAATGAACAAGCACTAAAGGCCTGCCTCTATATGACAGGTATTTTGATTGTATTTTTCTTTGCAGGCAACTTTATCCTCAATTTTTTCAACCTACGGATTGAGGATATACGCATAGCTGGAGGTTTGTTGATCATTAAATCAGGGTTGGCTTTACTGAATACAGATGCTCATAAAGGGAAACCTCTATCAAAAAAAG
Source organism: Cytophagales bacterium (assembly GCA_036735585.1). GTDB lineage: Bacteria > Bacteroidota > Bacteroidia > Cytophagales > JAIYAX01 > JAIYAX01. Next base: position 837 of record DAINOB010000091.1, read on the forward strand.
TAAAGCAAGAAGGCATTGAAAAACAAGATATTTCCTTCACCCCTCTAGCAATGCCATTGCTCAGTGGCCCCGGGGCTATTGCGGTTTGTATTGGCTTCTTTGGCAAGTCACAAGTGGCGATTGAGTTTGTAACCGTTATTGCCTCAATTATCTCTGTAAGTGCCATTTCATACCTTATTTTAAGAAGCTCTACAAGACTCACTCAATTTTTGGGCAAAGGCGGGATGGCAGCCATGACCCGAATGATGGGCTTTATTACCTTGTCTATAGGAGTGAGTTTTATTTTAAATGGACTTTTGGCCCTTGCCAAAAGCATTTTGATATAGATGGTTGCTTACTGCATTTGATCTTTGAGTCTTTCAGCGTCTACCATACGTCTACGAATTTGGGAGCTATACTCTAGGGCTTTCTTAAATCCAAAGTCTGAATAGCTTTTTTGTGCCCATTTAAGTGAATTGTCAAGATCACCAAGTACTTCATAGGCTACTGCAATATTATGTGCTGCTCTTCCTGCCACTTTATCGCTAGAGCTTTGGGCTGCCCTCATCCAATCATCTATCGAACCATCCCAATCTCCCACTAGTGCTTTTCTGGTTCCTCTTTCTAGATCTCTATTGCCTTTTTTCTTTTTATAAAGCGGTCGGCTCAAGGTGACCATTCTTGGCACAATTCGCTTTCCATAAGCAAAGCCTGAGTTAGAACTAACCCTCAATACCGCATCATTTTTTGCTATCAACGCCAGTGCAGCTTCTGCGGCAGTGCTGCCCCGGGCCGTCCAAGTATTTCTATGGTCATATTGATGCTGGTCAATAATTCGCCTGTCTTTGACATCGTACATTCTAAGCCCTAGTTTTACAGTAGCCACACCTTGGGCTGTAAACACCTTTACCTTTTGCACTTTCCCATCCTTGTCTTTCTGATCCTCTATTTTTTCGGCATTGGTTAAAATAAAATCAGTATCGAAGGTTTCTAAAGCCAAAACAGCATCAGAATTTGTTTCACGACAAATCCTCTCCACCGTAGCCCAGTCCAAAGGTGCAGGTAGAATGCCACCAGAACCAGAACCTTTCATTGAAGTCGGATATTGAGTAGTTCTAAAACGATTTGATTCAGCAATTGAGCCAGTCAAAGAGGCAATAGCAGATTCTGCAGCTTTCCGATCTTGAAAGGGCAACTCTCCTGTTAATATCCCTTCCAACACATTTGCAACCTGACTCTCTGGCAAGGTGCGATTTAAAATTGTGATGTGCTGAATATATCTCGGAACAGTAATAGGGGCAGGCTGCCAGGCTGATATTCCGATGTTTTTATTGCATGATGAAAGCATGACCCATACAATGAGTAGAAAAAAAGTAACAGATTTATTCATGGAAGCCTTACTAAGGGTGAGATTAGATAAAAAGAACTGTGCTAAAATGAAAAAACTCATTCCTATCAAATGAGCTTTTCAAAAATTAATGTGGAGCATATCGGAGTCGAACCGATGACCTCTACAATGCCATTGTAGCGCTCTAGCCAGCTGAGCTAATGCCCCAGATTCAGATAAAGATAATCGTGAAATTGGGAGCGCAAATATAGCCGAATTTCAAAAAGGCCTGCGTGCCCCTAGAAATATTTCATAATAGTAAGGTGCATACAAGTTGTCTTCTACCACACCCAGCTTGGTAGTAGAATGGATAAACTGAATATTTTTTGATGCTTTCACCTCTGTCACTAATCCTACATGAGCTATTTTTTTACTTCCCTTCTTCTTTGAAAAAAACAGCCAATCGCCAGGTAAGATTTGATTCTCTTTTAGCGGCTTTCCCAATTTGTACTGTTCTTCAGAAGTTCTTGGAACTTTCTTTCCTACTTTTTGATAGCTAATTAGTAGGAGTCCTGAGCAGTCCATCCCTGCCCGTGAAGTTCCTCCGAATTTATACGGTGTTCCGGTAAAGCTTCTGGCCTCTTTGATTACTTGTTTCGCTTCCTGAGAAATTGAATTGTCAGATCCAGAAGATTTTGTGCCTTTTTTCGTGGTAGTGCAGCCTATCACGAAAATGCATGAAATAAAAATCAGGATGAAAAAACGAAATATGAGATTGCTCCTCTTGCTCATCTATCGACTAAATTATTACTAATTTTAAATTTGTTTATCAATGAAAATGCCCGAAACACTAGAACTTACGCACATTCAGAAAAAAATGATCGAAATCTGTGGCGAAAACCATGTGTTGATCACAGATGAAGATAAAATCAAATACGGCAGTGATGAGACAGAGGATTACCTCTTTATCCCCGATTTGGTGGTAAAACCAGGTTCTACAAATGAAGTGAGCGAGATCATGAAATTTTGTCATGAGCATCATGTGATTGTAACCCCTAGAGGTGCAGGCACAGGGCTGAGTGGAGGTGCACTTCCCACACATGGAGGAATAGTGCTATCGATGGAGCGATTTGACAAGATTTTGAATATTGATGAACTTAATCATCAAGCTACAGTGGAGCCAGGTGTCATTACAGAAGTCTTTCAAGAGGCTGTAAAAAATGTTGGACTCTTCTATCCACCAGATCCTTCTAGCAAAGGTTCCTGTAGCATTGGTGGAAATCTTGCAGAAAATGCAGGAGGACCTAAGGCTGTAAAATATGGTGTTACTAGGGACTATGTGATCAATTTAGAAGTTGTGCTCCCAACCGGAGCAGTGACATGGACAGGTGCCAATGTGTTAAAAAACTCTACAGGATACAACATCACACAGCTCATGATAGGCAGTGAAGGTACTTTAGGTATCATTACAAAGGTGGTATTTAAGCTAAGAGCCTACCCCAAAAAGGATATTACATTGTTGGTTCCTTTCAGCACTTCAGAAGAAGCTTGTAGAGCAATTGCAGCCATTTATATAGCTGGAGCTATTCCTTCGGGAATGGAGTTTATGGAGCGCTCAGCTATAGCGCTCACGAAAAAATATTTGACAGAAAAGCTCAACTATACGGTAAACATTGACTTGCCAGAAGGAATCGGTGCCCACTTACTCATAGAATTAGATGGTAATGATGATAATCAGCTGATGAGTGAGGCCGAAATTATATACACCGTGCTCGATCGGTTTGACACTGGCGAAGTGCTCCTCGCACAGACTACTTCACAGAAAGAACAATTATGGAAGCTTAGAAGAAACGTAAGTCCTGCTGTAAATGCCTATTCGCTCACCAAGTCAGAAGATGTGGTGGTACCTCGTGCCAATTTACCAGCATTGGTAAAGGGGATTAAAGCAATTGGGGTTGACTTCGGTTTTAATAGTGTATGCTATGGACATCTTGGGGATGGCAATTTGCATGTCAATATTATGAAAGAGCACCTCAGCGATGACTATTGGCACAATCAAGTCAATGAAGGAATAGGGAAAATATTTGAGCTTGTTGTAACCTTAGGTGGCACTCTATCAGGAGAACATGGTATAGGTTTAGCCAAAAAACCCTATATGCATTTGGCCAATAGCAAAGAGAAGTTGGCCTTAATGAAAGGGATCAAAGATGTATTTGATCCACATGGTATACTCAATCCTGGAAAGATATTTTGATCAATATCTCACTATTCAATGATTGAATTTTTAACCTAACCTGTAGCTCAAATTATTGTAAAAATTATTTGAGCTAAAAATTTGGCTGAAAACATTGTACAGCCTAAATTGGTGGCATGTCATAAGCTATTAACTATGGTATCTTCAGAATATAAATTCACTCAAAAGTGTATTAATTGCGATTGTCACCACAAAAGCATGCTCAATGACCTATCTACCATTGAGTTAGATGTAGTAGATTCTCACAAAGAATGTGTAAAATATAAAAAAGGTGATGTTGTCTTTCTCGAAGGCGGTGTGCCTAAGGGTATTTATTGCATTAAAAAGGGCATTGTAAAAATATCTAAGCTTACTGAGCAAGGGAAAGAGCATATTTTATTTCTTTCTCAACCGGGGGATTTCCTTGGATACAGAGCACTTATAGGAGAAGAAAAATACAATGCCAGCGCCACTATACTCGAAGATGCAAGCATTTGTTTCATTCCCAAATCAGATTTCTTAGAAATTCTCCATAGCAATCCTGCCTTTTTCAACAAAATGATCAAGAAAGTTTGTGCTCAGCTGGGGATCATGGAACAAAACTTAACTGTAATCGCTCAAAAATCAGTAAAAGAGCGATTGGCCACAACCCTACTCATGCTTAAAGAATCTTATGGTATGGATGGCGATGAAAGCACCCTTATAGATATTCGTCTATCAAGAGAAGAAATAGCCAATGTGGTAGGCACAGCTACTGAAACGGTTATAAGATTACTGTCAGGGTTTAAAAGTGAGGGCTTCATTGAGTTCGATGGCAAGAAAATAAGAGTTTTAAAAGCGGAAGAATTAAAAAGACTCGCGGTAAGTTAAAACCAAAATCAAGAATTGCTTTCCCATTTTGGGGCAAATGGGATTATCCAATCTAATAAAAAAGCCTTTTAGAGTACTGCAAACATGATTTATAGGGTTGGTATAATCTTTATCCATCTATTCAATGAAGGAAGGAACCGTCTGCTTCGGCAGGGTTTAATAAGTTGTTTTTTCATAGTTTGGTTTTGAAACCCCGATAACCTTGTTGCCGGGGTTTTTTATTTCAAAATGCTTGTAGTTTGATTATTTTGCTACAAATACAAAAAGAGAAACCAACTAATCTAAGTAATCCGATTACCATCTTTGATTAAGTTTGTAAGTGCTCTATATGATAATGATCCAAAATAAGGTAACGGCATACTCTTATTGAGATAGTATACATTTGAGATGCAGAGAAAAAAATGCACAACATCTAATAATCCATTAAAAAAAGTACACCTCCAGCTACCATTTAATAACTGATTTTTACTCAATGAATACCTCTTATCTTAATTTTTTTCTTTCGTTTCCTAGACCACTCTCTTTATTAACTACGCTGTTGTCAATAGTTGTGGTAAATGCGGGTTTTTCCCAAAAGAGTTCCACAGCTAAACCAATCAATAACATTAAGGCTCTGGGCAAGATCGACTTTGATGGTGAATTAAAGCAACTCAACAAAGCCCTAGCGGACTATCACCCGTATGGAAGCAAGAGAAAAGTCCTGCCGGTAGATTCCTTGGTGCCTCTTTTAAAAAGCGCCACAAGCATCACAGCGTGGGAAGAAATACTGATTGGAAGTCTATATGCCCATGGATGGGAAAGGGTTACCATAAAGAGGACGGATAAAATACTTAAAACTGAAAGATTATTCCCTGTTACAATCACTCAAGTATCTGAGCATCTGGTAGTAAATCAATCAGGATATGCATCGCTGGCAAGTGGTGATGCGCTCATTAGCATCAATAAGAAACCTATCAAAGACTGGATTGATCAATATCTCATACAGCGCTATGGCAATGTTTATCCTGCTGATAGTTACCCGCTTGCTTTGGAAAATTTTCATGCTTGGATAGGTGAGCTAGCAGGTGGTGACTCCTTACAGGTAATGGCAATCGACTTTTTCAGTCGGGATTTTAAAAAAATTAAACTCGCATACTACCAAAAGCATAGCTGGATGGACAGTATGCGTATCCTCCAATCTCATACATTAAAGATGAGCTCTGGAAACTTGGAGGCCTATTCTGGAGAGGAGAAAATATACCATGATCTATCTTCATCTAGTCCCTCATTTCCAACCGCAGAAGAGACCAATGCTATGCATATACTTGACTTAAGAAAAAGCCACACCTTAGACTACAATGTGTTTCAATATTGGGTTAAGAATATTGTACCTGATGGTACCCCTAATTTTTCCATATCATATGGATCTAAATCATCTACTGTTAAACTGAGTGATGAAAGTATTTCAACAGGCCTAGAACAGACACGCATATCCGTAGAAAATATAAAAATGCTTATTGGCCAAAATACAGGCGCATTGGCCACTTTACTTGCTGCCATGTGCATGGATGCAAATGAAAACTGCTTGGTAGGGGAACAAACCATTGCCCCTTATGAAGGAGGCTATATAGAAGCAAATAAAGAAATCAGACTGTTCAAAGATGCACTATTGATCCAAATACCGATTGCAAAAATTGAATACCTTGAAGAAAAATACCCTTTAAGAGATAGAGGACTGATTCCTGAAAGTATTATTCAGCAATCGTGGGAGGATTTAATGCTGGGAGAAGACACCCTGCTTAACAGCATTTTTGAAGAATAATTAATGCGTCTCATGTAGAGTGCAACTGCTGAGGTGTCTCTTTAACCTCCAATTGACGAAGTAAGCAGCAAGCAGAACCAAAGCTCCTGAAAAAGGTAATAAAAACTCCTCCCAGCTTTCTCCATGGCTGTGGCCCAAAAACTGGTGAGAAGCCAGCAAACCGAATCCTCCAAGAGCCAACACCAAAGGCAATCCATTTTTGTGCTTTTTATAATCACCAATAAAATTGACTCCTAGAAAATAGGCACTAATCAGGAGTAAGCCTCCTTCTGCCAATGGATGAGAAATAACATGGGACAAGGCCCCTGGCATAAATGCCAGTAGAAAAGGCACTGAAATGCAGTGAATGGCACATGCTAGGCCCAATGATGAACTTACTTTTGAAAAAAGAGGGGCTGCGTTTCTTTTTGCCATAATGTTGCAAATATACGATTAACTTTAGTTATGTAAATTGTGTTTGTCACTTTTATTGACTTTAAAAGAAATCATCACCACAAAATTTCTGGCAGGTTCAGGTAAATTCAGCAACCTATATCTGCTCAAATGATTAAAATATGCTTGGTTGGTCAGATTTCGTGCTTGTAATGATAAAACTGCCACTTCTTTTCCTCTAGCAAACACGGATGTACCAAGAGATAAATGCCAAATACCATAGCCAGGTGTAGTCAATTCATTTCGATCTACTTTAAACTGGGCTTCATATATCCCCCATTCGAGATCTAAATACAGGTTTCCGATACGTTTTGATGGCGTGTTGGGTAATTGAAGAATAATTCCCTGATAGGCAGCAAGCGGAGGAATGAAGGGTAAAGGGAGTCCATTGTCCAGATTATTGCCTGTTACCTGCTCTATATTGCAATAGTACTTGAGCCATGATAGCGGTTGTAATTGAAGCTGAGCTTCCAAACCAAAAAGCTCGGCTGATGCCTGCGTGTATTGATATACTTGGCTTGTAGAAGGCAAGGGATAAATTGAACCATCAACAGTAATTCTAGGGAAAAAGCCAGTAGGCCTTTGGTAAATGTAGTTGCCAAAATAATAGTAGAAAGGGCTAACGCTCAAGGTCCATTTTTTCCCTTCACGAGAAAACTCGGCATCTACTTGGAAACCTTCCTCTGGTTTTAAGTTTGGGTCGCCTTGTTCAAACCTATAGCTGGCATGATGCATTCCAAATGAAGTAAGTTCAGGAATGGTTGGCATTCGAAACGATTTTCCAGCATTAAACTTAGCTGTCCACAAAGGGCTCATCTTCCATGAGAATCCTGCATTAAATGCATAATTAAGATAGGTATTATCAATTTTAGGATTTCGCTCCACGTCATCAATAAATACAAATCTTCTGTAAAAGGGTAGAATCGTTTGATCCGCTGATTGATTAGCCCATTCTCCTCTTATACCGGCATTAAAAACCCATCTGGTTCCCATCTTATATTTTTCAATAAAATA
>DAINOB010000092.1:0-8476 GCA_036735585.1 Cytophagales bacterium
AAATTGAAGGTAAGCCTTCAAAGCTCTGGTTTTTTGCAATGTCTATATCCCTTGCACTACTCAGCTTTGGTGTGTATTGCCTCGCAATCACCTGGTGGGAAGGTATAGGAGTTTGGGGACTAAATAAAACCATTGGCTGGGCTTGGGATATTACAAACTTTGTTTGGTGGGTTGGTATTGGACATGCAGGCACACTTATATCCGCAATTCTTCTATTGTTTCGCCAAAAGTGGAGAACCTCTATCAACCGTGCAGCTGAGGCGATGACTATTTTTGCGGTTTTGTGTGCTGGTTCATTTATTCTTATGCACATGGGCAGAACATGGCTTGCGCATTGGGCTCTTCCACTACCGAATACTTATGGTTCTTTGTGGGTTAATTTTAATTCTCCATTGGTTTGGGACGTTTTTGCTATCAGTACTTACCTTTCTGTGTCGCTTGTCTTCTGGTACATAGGTCTTATACCGGATTTGGCTACTATCAGAGAAAGAGCTACCAATCCCATTGCGAGAGCAGTTTACGGAGCCTTAAGCTTTGGCTGGGTAGGTTCGGCCAAACATTGGTCTAGGTATGAAACTGTGAGTTTGATATTAGCAGGTTTATCTACACCTTTGGTATTATCCGTTCACACTATAGTATCTATGGACTTTGCTACTTCCGTTATTCCAGGTTGGCATACCACCATTTTCCCGCCCTACTTTGTAGCGGGTGCAATCTTCTCAGGTTTTGCTATGGTGTTGACTTTGATGCTAATCACAAGAGCAACGTTCAATCTGCAAGATTACATTACTCTGGAGCACGTAGATTCAATGAATAAGGTGATCATGCTTACAGGGTCAATTGTTGGGATTGCCTACATCACAGAATTTTTCATTGCATGGTATAGCGGAGTAGAATATGAACAGTATGCATTCATCAACCGTGCTTTTGGACCTTATTCTTGGGCGTATTGGACTATGATGACCTGCAATGTTATCTCCCCTCAGTTATTTTGGTTTAGAAAAATCAGGAGAAACATTGCCGCCACATTTGTGATCTCCATTATTGTAAACATCGGTATGTGGTTCGAGAGATTTGTTATCATTGTCACATCTCTTCACAGAGATTATATTCCTTCATCTTGGGCAATGTTTTATCCCACCATGTACGATGTTGGGGATTACATTTTCTCTTTTGGTCTATTCTTTACCTTGTTTTTCCTTTTTGCGAAGTTTCTTCCAATGATTAACATGGCGGAAGTAAAGGCTATTATAAAATCATCTTCAGAAAGAGTTTCAGAAAAAGTAAATCAGTAACCATGTCAAAAATAAAAGGCGATTTTTTAGTTGGTGTGTATGACGATGATGAGGTAGTGCTTCATGCAATACCTGAAATCAGACAGAAAGGTGTAAAGATATTTGAAGTTTATTCTCCTTTCCCTATACATGGTGTAGATGACGTGCTCTCAATAAAGCGGTCTAGGCTCACCAAAGTGGCGTTTCTTTTTGGCATTACAGGAACTATTCTTGCCCTCACAATGCAATTCTTTATGTTGGGTGTAGATTGGCCAATGAATATCGGAGGTAAGGTCAATACCCCTCTTCCAACTTTCATTCCGGTTACATTCGAGCTAACTGTACTTCTTGCATCTTTCGGCATGGTAGGAACATTCCTGGTTATAAGCGACCTCAAGCCCTATGGAAAGCCTGTTGTTTTTGATCCTAGAAGTACTGACGATAAGTTTATATTAGTTGTAGAGATGGACAGGAACAAACTTTCTCAAACTGAAATTACTGATATTCTTAAATCAACAGGAGCTTCAGAAGTTAATTTGAAAACCATTGCATAATTGTGATATGAGATATTTTTTAACATTGTTTTGTTCGATTGGCCTAGCTGTCATCATCAATGGGTGCAAGGCAGGTGGAGACAATCCTGGAACAGAATACGCACCTAATATGTACCACCCGGTGTCCTATGAAAGCCAAAGTACTATCAAGGATGAAGATGCAGGAAGAACTGTAAGCAATCGTACCGATGGAAAGGGAGAGTACTACAGCGTCAACAGCTATTTCCCAAATGGTGTAAATGATTTATTGCCTGTGAAAGGGACAATTAAGAGATCTTACACCCCTAGAAATACTTCTATGACAAATGATAAACTAATGATTTATGATCTTCATAAAGACAGTATTGACTTAGCTGCAGTTGTTCTTAAAAATCCTGTGAGCCTCAATGAAGGAGTTTTAGAAGAAGGAAAAGTATTATACACTTCTTATTGTGCGTCTTGTCATGGAGAAAATGGTCAGGGAGAAGGAAAAGTTGCTGCTATATATAAAGGTGTACCTGCTTACAATAAAGGTAGGGTAGCACAAGTTTCAGAAGGTCACATCTTTCATACTATTACTCATGGAAAGGGTCGTATGTGGCCACATGGTTCGCAAATCAATCCAATAGAGCGTTGGAAAATTGTTCATTACGTACAAACCCTTCAAAAGCAGTAGGACATGGCACATTCAATAGATATCAATGTGAACGAGCAGTACGTTTTTACTGCTTCTTTAAAGCGCAAACTTTTTATTGCATTTGGCTTGGGGTTAGTTCTTTTAATAGTTGGAATATTAACCCTTTCCGCAGGTGACGGTCATGGCCATGACACACATGCTGCCACCACACATTCTGAAGCCAGTTCTCACCCAAATGAAGGCTCTCATGTTTCTGAAAGTGTAAGCCACGATCATGCAACAGCGGATACTCATCACGGCTACAATCCTCTTGCTAGACTTTGGGCAAATCTGTGGATGGTAAATGTTTATTTAACAGGTATTGCTATCGTTGGGGTTTTCTTTTTTACAGTTCAATATGTAGCAAATGCAGGATGGTCGGTGATGATCACAAGAGTAATGGCTGCCTTTGGAAATTATCTGCCATTTGCTTTAATAATTGCCTTAATCATCTTTTTTTTAGGTGGTCATGATCTTTTCCATTGGACACATGATAATCTTTATAATGAGTTTAATGCCGATGGATCTAAGAATCCTGATTACGATTCCATCATTGCAGGTAAGCAAGGGTATCTTAATGTCCCGTTTTTTTTAGTTAGACTAGTTGTGTATTACAGCGTATGGTACCTTCTTTATAGAGTATTTAGATCACTCATATCTAAAGAAGATGAACATGGAGGCACAGAATACCACAATAAGTTCATTAAATTTTCCGCGATATTTTTAGCGTTTTTTGCGGTATCCTCATCTACTTCTGCTTGGGATTGGGTTCTATCTATTGATACTCACTGGTTTAGTACCATGTTCGGATGGTATGTCTTTGCCAGTTGGTTTGTTTCTGGTCTGGCAGCTATCACTTTAGTGGTAATTCTTTTGAAAGAGAATGGATATTTGAAAGGAGTCAATGAAAATCACCTACACGATATGGGTAAATTCATATTCGGTTTTTCTATTTTCTGGACATATATATGGTTCTCTCAGTTCCTACTGATTTATTATGCCAACATTCCTGAAGAATCAATTTATTATGTAGATCGTCTACATGGCCATGGAGGCAATTATTCTGCATTGTTTTTTGTCAACCTCTTACTCAATTTTGTATTTCCTTTCTTGGCGCTCATGACTCGTGATGCTAAGCGCCAGATGGTGATTTTGAAGATCGTAACTATTGTGATTTTGGTAGGTCATTACCTTGATTTCTACATAATGGTAATGCCCGGAACGGTACGTGAAAACAATGGGTTCGGATTAATAGAATTTGGAACCATCCTCACTTTAGGATCGTTATTCGTTTACTTGGCAGCACTCACACTGTCAAAAACTGGACTGATTCCTAGAAATCATCCAATGTTAGAAGAAAGTAAGTACCACGTAATTTATTAATGCCGTTACAATGACTAATATACTGATAGCTTTAGGGATTTTTCTACTCCTGATAATACTCTACTTTGTATTCAGGATTCAATCACTTATTTCTGTGATGAAAGGTAGTCACGAGAAACGAGGTGGAATGTCAAACAAGGTAAATGCTATATTGTTCCCCATATTTCTGGTTACGGGCTTCCTTGGAATTTATTGGTCGTTTACATCTGCATCAAAAGATTTTTTACCTGAGTCAGCATCTGAACACGGTGTCCTCACTGACAGTCTTTTCTGGATTACCATGAGCATTATTACATTGGCTATGGTTGTCACGCATATATTATTGTTTTATTTCTCCTTCAAGTATCAATACAAAGAGAATAGAAAAGCAGAGTTTTTTCCTGACAACACTAAGCTTGAAATCATCTGGACTATTATACCCGCAGTTGTTATGGCAGGTCTTGTTTTTAGTGGACTTAAAATATGGACTGATATAACGGCACCTGCTCCCGAAAATGCTGTTACTTTAGAAATTAAGGGAAAGCAGTTTGGCTGGCAAGTGAGATATGGAGGTTCTGATGGGAAGATTGGCAGCTACGATTATAGACTTATTGATGCTACTAACACGTTTGGAATGGATTTCACGGACAAGGCAAACTTCGATGACTTTGTACCTCGTGAGATAAGATTGCCAAAGGGTAAACCAGTACAATTTAAAATAAGAGCAGTCGATGTATTGCACAGTGTATTTTTACCACACTTTCGTCAAAAAATGGACGCAGTACCAGGTATGCCTACCACATTCCATTTTGTACCAAAGTATACCACTGCTGAAATGAGAGAAATCACAGGGAATCCTAAGTTTAACTATGAGCTTGCTTGTACAGAGATTTGTGGAAGAGGTCACTTTGCTATGCGAATGATTGTTGTTGTAGAAGAGGAAGACGATTACAATAAGTGGTACAACGAACAAACGAGTTGGTTGTCAGCGAATCCCGAATTTATTGCAAATATTCCTAGTGATATGAAGGAACTTGCACTTGTAAAATCAGGTTTAAACGAATAGTAAGATAATAAATATATAGTTATGGCATCTACCACAGGAACATCTTTAGATATTAACGTAGCCCATGATCACCATGAGGATCACGAGCATCATGACCAGAGTTTTATCCAAAAATATATATTCAGTGAAGACCATAAGGTAATTGGAAAGCAGTTCCTTTTCACTGGTATTTTTTGGGCTCTTATAGGTGGTTTGCTGTCATTACTATTCCGTTTGCAGCTAGGTTTTCCAGACGCAGATCTTTCTTGGTTAAAATCTTTTCCTTTAATGACCAACTGGATTACTCCAGAAGGCAAACTTGATCCTGAATTTTATCTTGCCTTGGTAACCATGCACGGTACAATCATGGTTTTCTTTGTGCTTACAGCTGGGTTGAGCGGAACCTTCAGCAATTTCCTTATTCCTTTACAAATAGGAGCTAGAGACATGGCTAGTGGATTTATGAATATGCTATCGTACTGGTTTTTCTTTGTTTCCAGTGTTATCATGTTCATATCTCTATTTATCAAAACTGGGCCGGCATCTGGTGGATGGGTAATCTATCCTCCATTAAGTGCATTACCCCAAGCAATGCCTGGCAGTGGGCTGGGTATGACTTTATGGTTGGTTGCAATGACATTCTTTATTGTAAGTACACTTTTAGGAGGTATCAACTACATTACCACTATTATAAACTTAAGAACAAAAGGAATGTCTTTTAGCAGACTTCCTCTCACAATATGGGCATTCTTCATAACAGCAATTATAGGTTTGTTATCGTTCCCAGTTCTCCTTTCTGCTTGTCTTCTATTGGTGTTTGATCGGTCTTTTGGTACAAGCTTTTACTTATCAGAGATCTACATAGGTGGTGAGGCACTACCAAATATGGGTGGAAGTCCTATTCTGTTCCAACACTTATTCTGGTTCTTAGGTCACCCAGAAGTTTACATTGTGCTGCTTCCTGCTTTAGGGATAACATCAGAAATTATAGCAACAAATGCCCGTAAGCCTATTTTTGGATACAAAGCCATGATTATTTCAATGGTAGGCATTGGTTTTCTTTCCTTTATTGTTTGGGCGCACCATATGTTTGTTACGGGTATGAATCCATTTCTTGGTTCTGTATTTATGCTGCTCACATTAATAATTGCTGTGCCTAGTGCTGTGAAAGCATTCAATTACATAACTACTTTGTGGAAAGGCAATATAGTGTTCACTCCCGCAATGCTTTTCTCCATTGCTTTGGTGTCGTTCTTTATTTCAGGTGGTCTCACTGGAATCATCTTGGGTAATTCAGCCCTAGATATTCAATTACACGATACTTATTTCGTAGTGGCTCACTTTCACTTGGTAATGGGCTCTGCTTCATTTTTTGGTCTGATGGCGGGTGTATACCATTGGTTCCCAAAGATGTTTGGCAGAATGATGGATGAAAAATTAGGTTACATACATTTTTGGTTGACTTTCATAGGTGTTTACTTAGTGTTTTTCCCTCTACATTATATAGGTATTGCTGGCTTCCCTCGTAGATATTATTCATTTACCTCATATGATGCATTTAGTTCTTTTGCAGACCTTAATATGTTCGTGAGCATCGCAGCTATCATTACATTTTCGGCTCAATTCATATTCTTGTTCAACTTCATATACAGTATTTTCAAAGGACGTTATGCGCCAGCTAACCCTTGGAGATCAAATACATTGGAGTGGACAACGGAAAGAAACCCTGGTCATGGAAACTGGGTAGGTGCTATACCATCTGTATATCGCTGGCCATACGATTATTCTAAGCCAGGAGCTGAAGAGGACTTTATCCCTCAAACTGTGCCATTGTCTCAAACACCTGAATCAAATCTAGAATCAGAGGTAGAGCTTGCAAAAGCTGAGGTTGTGGACTCTGAAAGCATCTATGTCAAATAATTTTGATGCTAAGGCAAAGCGATTCACTTCTTTTGGTAAACTTACAATAGTCCTCATATATATTGTAATCATTGCCGGTGGTATCGTAAGAGCCACCGGCAGTGGTATGGGCTGCCCTGATTGGCCTAAATGCTTTGGTCAGTGGATTCCTCCCACTAACATATCAGAGCTCCCTAGTAATTATCAAGATATATACTCTCATAGAGGCTATGCGGATGTGGAATTCAACGCATTGAAAACATGGATCGAATATATAAATAGGTTGATAGGTGTTCTGGTGGGTTTTTCTATTTTTTTGTTTTTAATCTACTCTATCTCATTTTTTACTGTTGACAAGCTTATCTTTTTTATGTCTTTGATAGCCTTCATATTGGTTGGATTTCAAGGTTGGCTAGGCTCTGTGGTAGTTGCTACTGTATTATCAGAATGGATGATAACCATCCACATGTTGGTGGCTTTGATAATTGTTTTGTTGGTTATTTTCATTTTGGGTTATGCCGAAGTGAAATTAAATACATTGGGTAGGGACATATACAATGTTCAAAAAGTTGCACCAACAGGTATTACTGTATCTTTAATCATTCTGCTACTCATGCAAATAATTATGGGTACCCAAGTAAGGGAGAACGTTGATGCAATTGCTAAGATTGAAACTAATAAACAGCTCTGGCCTGACCTACTAAATTTTTGGTTTTATATTCATCGCAGTACCAGTATACTTTTTATAATTCTTGTCTTTTGGTGGTATCAGAAAGTCAAATTGAATGCTCAGTTTAAATTTTGGGTAAATCTATTTGTATTCATTACATTAAGTGAAATTGCTCTAGGTGCTAGCATGTATTATTTTCATTTTCCAATCATAACACAACCCTTACATTTGTTATTTGGATGCGTAATGATTGGTATACTTGGTTATATCTTTACTGTATCTACAGTTCCTAAGTTTGTTCGATTATCTACTAAGTTCTCTGTGAGCCTACAGCAATGAAAAGTACTACGATCCCATCAATATCATTATCATTACCAAGTATTAAGGCTTTGGTAGAACTTTCTAAGTTGCGTTTGTCTTCTTTGGTAGTTTTTTCAGCTTTAATTGGTTACGGTTTAGCCATAAAAGACGGCAACTATGATATTTGGAATATCCTTTTGTTTGCATTAGGCAGCCTTTTGGTTACATCAGCGGCCAATGGGATAAATCAAATGATAGAGAAAGATTTAGATAAATTAATGTCAAGAACAGCTTTACGTCCTTTACCCACCGGAAGGATGTCTTTGGCTCAGGCTATGATTTTTTGTATTCTCTCTGGATCTCTAGGCATATTTATTTTATTCTATTTCAGCAATATCCTTACAGCAGCGCTCGCTATGCTGAGTCTTGTTTTATATGCGTTTGTCTACACACCCCTGAAGCGTCATTCATCTGCCGCAGTTGCAGTAGGCGCCATACCAGGAGCATTACCTCCTTTGATTGGTTGGGTAGCAATACATGGATTTATTGGGATTGAAGCATTGATACTATTTAGTATTCAGTTTATATGGCAGTTTCCGCATTTTTGGGCCATAGCTTGGGTTTTGGATGAAGATTACAAAAAAGCAGGTTTTAGGCTACTCCCAGGTAGAGGGGAGCGAGACGCCACTACCGCCTTTCAAATAATGATTTACACAC
>DAINOB010000093.1:0-8473 GCA_036735585.1 Cytophagales bacterium
TTCATTTTACCAGAATACAAGATAAAGTTGAAAGAAAATCCCTTGATTAATTAAATTAAATCATACAATTAAAAAAATGCCCTGAGATTTTTGCAGGGCATTTTTTATTTAGGCTGATTAACCAGCGATTCTGCCAGCAATAAATCCTCAGGGGTAGTGATCTTGATGTTTTCATAATGTCCATCTACCAAATGGATAGGATATCCTGCGGCCTCAAAAACACCGGCATCGTCTGTAAAATCCTCAAGATCTACAGCACTTTCATACGCTTTGAGTAGCTGAGCAGTATCAAAGCATTGTGGGGTTTGCATTGCCCTTATGTATCCTCTATTGAGATGCTTCCATTGGCCTTCAAACATGATTCTTAGAGAGTCTTTCACGGGCACAGCTGCAATTCCACAGCCATATGCATCAGCCGCTTCCATGCATCTGCTGATGAGATCATGACCTGAAAACGGCCGAACTGCATCCTGAATGGCAACTAAGCCTTCTTTATTTTGCAATTGCCGAAGTCCTGAAAAAACTGAATCGGCTCTGGTTTCACCTCCAGTGGCTATGGTGACGGCATAGTGTAATTTTTTTTCAGCCAACAACGCCTTCCAAAAATTTATATGGTCCTGCGGCAGCACCAAAACCACCTCTTGAATATAAGGATGGCTAAGAAAAGACTCCAGTGTGTAGGCAAGCAAAGGCTTACCCCTGACATCAATAAATTGTTTGGGAGTGTGATAGCCCATTCTTAGGCCTTTGCCTCCGGCTACCACTATGGCCGAACCTGCCCTCATAACCTATTCGTGAGGAATATCAGAGAATCAGCATGGCATCTCCATAACTCAGGAAATGATACTTCTCCTTAATAGCCACATCGTACGCTTTCTTAACGGTGTTGTATCCCCCGAAGGCGCAGGCCATCATGTAAAGAATTGATTCAGGTGCTTGAAAATTGGTGACTAAGGCGTTCGCTATCTTAAATTCATACGGAGGAAAGATAAATCTGTCTGTCCATCCAACGCCTGCTTTAAGCCTATTTCCGGCAGAAACATTCGATTCAATAGTTTTCAATACTGTAGTACCTACAGCTACTACCTTCTTTTTATTATCCAAGGCTCTATTCACAGCATCAGCTGTCTTTTGCTTGATGTCAAAATTTTCGCTGTCGGTTTTATGTTTGGTCAAATCTTCTACATCTACTTGCCTAAATGTGCCTAAGCCTACATGCATAGTAAGAGGTACTACCTCCACACCTTTGAGCTCTAATCGCTTTACTAAATTTCTGGTGAAGTGCATACCCGCAGTAGGTGCCGCTACAGCTCCTTTCAGATTGTCTTCAGCGAATATAGTCTGATACCTTTCTTTATCTTCCGCTACTACAGCACGTTTGATGTATTTAGGCAAGGGAGTCTCTCCTAGCACATCTATTACTTTGTAGAAATCATCTTCTGTACCATCAAACAAAAATCGAATGGTTCGTCCTCTTGAAGTGGTATTGTCAATAACCTCAGCCACCAATTCACCATCACCGAAGTAAAGTTTGTTTCCAACTCTTATTTTACGGGCAGGATCTACCAGCACATCCCATAAATGGGCATCTTTATTTAGTTCTCTAAGTAAGAATACCTCTATACGGGCACCTGTCTTCTCTTTGTTGCCATAAAGTCTTGCGGGAAAAACTTTGGTGTTATTTACGATCATTGCATCACCTTCATCCATGTATTGTAAGATGTCTTTAAAAATCTTGTGCTCAATCTGGCCTGATTTACGGTGTACCACCATAAGCCTAGATTCATCTCTGTTGGCTGCAGGTTTTTCGGCTATGAGTGAAGTGGGGAGATCAAATCTAAATTCGGATAATTTCATGCTATGTATATAGTTCTGGCAAATTCGCTGAAAATGGGCGCAAAGATAAGAACGCTTATATAATATTGCTATTTTGATTTCAGATAAATGCTTATGATTACGACATGAAAAACAGATTCACGGCTTTACCAGGCCTCGTTTCCGAAAGTATAATTTTTGCATTTGGCGCACTTAAAAGCAATCCGCTTCGTACCATTTTGTCGCTTCTAGGCGTTACAGTGGGTATATTTTCCATAATATCGGTAAATACCTTAGTAGACTCTCTGGAGCGAAACATCAAGGAAAGCATGAATTTTCTAGGCAGTGAAGTTATTTATATCCAAAAATTTCCTTGGACTTTTGATGATCCAAATTACCCTTGGTGGAAGTACATGAAGAGGCCTGCTGCTGATTTGGATGAGTTTAGGTTCCTTGAACGCAACCTAAAAAATGCATCAGGGGTAGCTATTTTTGCTACACAAGGGAATCAGGTAGTAAAACACAAAAATAATAGTGTAACCAAGGTAAGTGTACAAGGTATAAGCTATGGTTTTGACAAAATAAGCAACGTAACCCTGGAAGAAGGCCGCTACTTTACCCAGCAGGAAATTGCAGCCGCTACACAAGTAGCCATCATTGGAGCCGATGTGGCTCAAGGATTATTCCCCAACAGATCTCCTCTAGGACAAGACATCAAAGTAAAGGGCAGAAAACTGAGAATCATTGGAACCATGAACCGCCAAGGAAGTAACTTTCTAGGCACTCCAAGCTCCGACAATAATATTTTGGTTCCTTATAATCTGAGCAGAAAAATTTTCGCTAGTGGTAGCCGAGGGGTAGAACCCATGATTGGTATCAAAGGTATGGATGAAGACCCTGGCCTAGTGAATCTAGAAGCAGAAATAAGGGGACTACTTAGAGCCAATAGAGAGCTCAAGCCTAAAGAAGAAGACAGCTTTGCACTTAACCGCCCTGAAATGATCACCAATACAGTTGCAGCTGTTTTTTCAGTTATCGGATTTGCTGGCAGTGTCATTGGTGGATTTGCCTTATTGGTGGGAGGTTTTGGAATCGCTAACATCATGTTCGTTTCGGTGAAGGAACGAACAAACATCATCGGAATTCAAAAAGCTCTTGGAGCCAAACAATGGTTTATTTTATCCCAATTTTTATTTGAGTCTGTATTCCTAAGTCTGATTGGAGGTTTACTCGGACTGGGTCTAGTCGTGCTCATTACCCTCATTCCTCAAGAATTTATGGTGATAGTGATGAGCACATCTAATATCGTGACAGGCATAGTAATATCCGCATTAATCGGTGTGATCAGTGGTATCGCACCAGCGGTTGTAGCTTCTCGAATGGACCCTGTGGAAGCCATTCGCTCGAAATAAATCAGCGGATGCTTTTTCTCCTTCGTTTTTCTGATCTTATCAGAGACAGCTCTCTGCTGGTTTGCCCAGCCACTGAGGTGTTTTCTTCAGCACGTCTAAAAAGATAGGGCAGTGTAGCCTCTACAGGCCCATAAGGCACATATTTGGCCACATTGTAGCCTTGCTTTGCAAGATTGTAGGTGATGTTATCGCTCATACCATACAATTGAGCAAAGAATACGCTTTTGTCATCATGCTTCACATTGTACATTTCCATCAGTTTGGTAAGATAGAGTGAGCTTTGTTCATTGTGAGTGCCAGCACATACCGCTATTCTCTGCTTGTTGTCAATACAAAATCTCAACGCTTCATCGAAATCTCTGTCGGTGGCGGCTTTATTGGGTTGAATAGGATCGGGATACCCCATTTCGGAAGCTCTTGCTCTTTCTTTTTCCATATAAGCCCCTCTTACAAGCTTAGCTCCTAGCCAGTAGTTTTCCATTGCTGCATAATGAAAAGCCCTTTTTAGATTGTCCAGCATACCTACCCTGTACAGCTGAAAAGTGTTGTATACGATGGGCTGATTCTTGTTGTAAAGTTTCATCATCGCATAAGCCAGATCGTCTATCGTTTGCTGTATCCAGCTGTCTTCTGCATCAATAAAAATACGCACTTGTAGTGAAGCGGCCTTTTCACACAGCGTTTGGACACGTTTTTTCACCTTTTCGAATGCTTCTACTTGCGCAGGGCTCAGTTCTTCTCCCGATTGAACTGCCTCTAGAATATCGGACGAACCAATACCTGTGACTTTGAATACAGTAAAAGGTATAGCTTCAGGATGCTGAGCAGCTTTTTCAATGGTTTCAAGTAATTCCTTTACGGTTGCTTCAAATGCTTCTTCAGTATCTTCACCTTCTACACTATAATCTAAAATAGTACCCACATGTGAGGCATGAAGAGAATCGATAGTGCTTTCGCAGTCTTTTATATTTATGCCTCCACAAAAATGATCGAATAGGGTGTTTTTTATGATAAAACGAAAGGGAAGACGCCACTTAAAAATAGTATTCACTATAGAAGTTCCCCACTTTACCATCCAAGGATACTGAATAGAGGCAAATAGTACCTCCATTTTGAGCAATTCAAAAGATGACCTGTGTGCAAATGCATGTGCCGTTTGGTTGAAGTCAACCGTAGGCTTTGATGTTTCCTTGATGATAGTAGAGGTCATAGTGAAAATTAGCGGTGCAAATTACGGATATTTCAATTTGTGTACTTCCTGAACAGATGACAGCGCGTATAAAGTTTCTTGTAAACAGGATCGCGAGGAATATTGTTACTTTTGATATCAAGCGAGGTTACAATGCAGTTAAATTTTGATGAAAAGCCATTGATGATTGCCGGGCCCTGCAGTGCAGAGTCTGCGGATCAACTACTAGAAATGGCGATTTTTCTAAAAGGGAAAGGCATCAATATTATGCGGGCTGGGGTATGGAAACCTCGCACCCGACCACAGGGGTTTGAAGGGATGGGTCAGGAGGCCTTGGAATGGATTCGGGAAGCTAAAACTGCAACAGGTATTAGCATCGCCACTGAGGTAGCACACCCAGTTCATGTTGATTTGGCCCTTAAAGCAGGCATTGATATTCTATGGTTAGGCGCACGCACGACTGTAAACCCCTTTCTGGTGCAAGAAATTGCAGATAGCCTCAAAGGAACTCATGTACCCGTGATGGTTAAAAACCCAGTAAATCCTGATGTAAACTTATGGATGGGAGCTGTAGAGCGTATACGTCTCAGCGGAGATCGCGAAATTGCAGCCATTCACAGAGGTTTTTCTGTGTTAGAGCCCAGCCAATACCGCAATCCCCCCTTGTGGCAGCTTGCTTTTGAATTTAGGAGACAAATGCCGGATATTCCTTTAATATGCGATCCAAGTCACATTACTGGCAATCGTACACTTGTACCTGAAATAGCACAACGGGCCTTAGACCTTGACTACGATGGCATTATGATAGAAGTGCACCCAGACCCCGAATATGCACTTAGCGATGCGGCACAGCAATTGAGCAAAGCAGATTTTGTTAAACTTTTGGATTCGCTTCAAGTAAGAAATGCATTTTCGGAAAGTATCACCTTCATCAATCAATTAGAAAAACTGCGTGGTCAAATTGACCGAATGGATAAAGAACTGTTGAATATTATTGCTGAGCGAATGAAATTGGTAGAACAAATTGGGGAATATAAAAGAGACAACAACGTAACTGTGTTTCAAAAAGAGCGCTGGTCTCAGATCTTTTCGAGTCGAACGGATTGGGCTAAAATATTAGAAATAAATCCTACACTCGTAGCTCAAATCTACCAACTTATTCATGATGAGTCGGTGAGAAAACAATCAGAAATTGTAAATCAATCGACACCAACAGTTGAATAATTTATCACCTGTTTTTATTGGGGAGGAGGCCATCCATTGGCTTAAAGGCTTAGAAACCGCTGAAGGTCAAATTCTAATTCTTAGCGATACGAATACCTCTTCTTTTTGCCTGCCGGTTCTCCTTCCTTTGATTCCACTGTCCTACAGTGTGCACCATGTGAAAATAGAAGCAGGAGAAAAGCATAAAAATTGGCAGAGTGCTACTCAAATATGGGATGCTCTATTTGCCATGAAGGCAGATAAAAAGACAATAGTGCTTTGCTTGGGTGGTGGAATGATTTGCGATCTGGGGGGCTTTGCGGCATCTATTTTCAAAAGAGGAATCCGATTGATACAAATGCCCACTACCCTCCTCGCCATGACTGACGCTGGCATAGGAGGCAAAACAGCAGTAGATTATCAAAACACAAAAAATCTTCTTGGCACCTATTATTTCCCGGAGAGCGTGTTGGTCCTACCTGATTTTCTACATACTCTCCCTTACAAAGAATGGATAAGCGGATGGGCAGAGCTATGGAAACATATACTGTTGGCACTTCCTGAGGAATGGGAAAAAATCAAAAATACCATCCCAGAACTTGATGAGAGTTTGTTGAAAAAGAGCATTGAAGTAAAAGCAAAAATTGTAAAAGAAGACCCCTTTGAAAATGGACCACGGAAACTACTAAATTTAGGACATACAGCTGGGCATGCTTACGAGGGATGGGCTTTGGAAACTCAAATCGAGCTAAGCCACGGCTGTGCAGTTGCTTTGGGCATCGTGGCAGAGTCTAATTACGGAGTGGCGATGGGCATTGTGGAGTCAAAAACGCATCAAGAAATAACTACCTATTTTAATAAGATATTTGCTCCACACATCACGCGCTTAGGATGCCCAGAGTCCTTTGAAAAGTGGCTCACTCATGATAAGAAAAATGATCAGGGTTTCCTTCAATTGTCTCTTTGCAAATATCCTGGCGAATGCCTATACAATGTAAAAGCAGAAATAGCCGTATTATCTCAATCTATGGTGAAAGTACTAAGAGAGCTATCGCACTAAGCTCTGATTTGCTTGTCGATCTGCAGGATTTGTGGAATCAACAGTTGTTGTTCGTCATTATAAATTACAAAAGAGGCTAAAGCACGCTTCCTGTCCTCAGGCCATTGCTTTGCCATAATATTTTTAACTTCTTCCTCCGTACGCTGTGGGTCTCTTTTCAATACCCTTGCCAAGCGGAGGGATTCTGGAGCTTGCACTACAATAACTCCATCAAGCCCTTTTTCTGTATTGGCTTCATACAACAAGGCCGCCTCACGCAACACATAGGATGGATTTGAACTGATTTGCCTGCTCAACCAGTCGGTATAATCTGACTTTACAAGAGGATGAACCAATGCATTCAATTGATCTAAAAGTATTTTGTCTTGAAAAACTTTAGAGGAAATATATACGGTGTTTAATCGTCCGTCAAGGTGGTAGCTTTCTTTGCCTAGCAGGTTTATGACTTCATCTTTCAGCGTGTGGTCTTCGAGATATAAGGCCTTGGCCCTACTGTCTGCGTCATACACTGGAATTCCTAAAACTTTGAAAATCTTGCACACCAAACTTTTACCACTTCCGATTCCGCCTGTGATACCAATTTGTTTCATCCTTACTGCTGACTTTGTAAAAGATAAATACTGTCTCCAGAAGCGGTGCTGTCGTATTTTACAGCGTTAAATGAAATAATCAGTGTATTGTTTTGATAGGAAAGCAACTTAGAAGGAAGTGAAGGCAATTTGATTTTCTCCGCATAGTCTTGCGTAATGTTGCTTTGTTGAGGCTTGATATACAAAGTGTCGGGCAATTGATCTACCAATGACTCAGGTCCAGAAATTGTAATGAGAGGAGGCAAAAATTCAATCGTGCCCGACATACTATACCCTCGAGCTATATAAGCCTCAGCTCCTAAAGCTAAAACTGGCATTTGTTCTTTTTTTACCAGCGGCTCCAGAGGTAAATTAATTTCTTCTTGAACAAAGCCACTGACACTCAAACCCGGAAGGAACTCTCGTACTTGACCCAAAAACTGACTGGTGTTGTGCGTTAATTTTTTGTTTGCACTGTCAATAGAAATTGTAATAGGCTCAGGTTGGTTCCACATATATCTTGTCAAAAACCAACCTGTGCCACTTACCTTCACGGTGGTTTCCTGTGGTATTGGCTCCACAGCTATCCATTGATCCTTTGGATAAACTACCTTGACAGGATAGGTTAAGATCGTATCGAAAGTATTACCCAAGGCATTGAAAATCCAAAAAGTGAGTGCTGCTAAAAGGCTGTAAGCAAAAATTCCCCAATTCTTAGTATTGAAATTGGGCTTTAATAAATTGTTTAATATGGTTTTTGCTTGGCTGCTCAAGCAGTTTTACCCGTCTTGCCTTGTGCGCGTAATGATGATTCTAAAGACAAAGCCGTTCTTTCCACAGTAAGCTGAATACCTTTGTCCACTTCTATCACAATGGTATCTTCGTTTACTTGGAATACCTTTCCGTGAAGGCCTCCAACTGTTACCACTTGGTCACCCCGCTTAATCCCTTCTCTAAAGTTTTTCTGCTCTTTGGTACGCTTCTGCTGTGGTCTGATCATGAAGAAGTAAAATACAACTCCTATCAGCCCCAGCATAATCAATTGTTGAATCATGCCGCTAGAGCCTCCTGATTGAAGTAAAATATGGTTTGTTATCATCTTGGGTTGTGTGAATTTTAAAGAAAGGGAATTATTTGTTAGAGCTTAATGGGTTTACTACTGTTTTAATCTCAAGGGTGGTATTGCTGGGTTGGGTGTTTGCCAAAACACTGATTGCTTTGTTTT
>DAINOB010000094.1:0-820 GCA_036735585.1 Cytophagales bacterium
AAACTTTCCTTGAACCATTAAGAAGTGAAGGGTCATTAAGAAAAGACTTCAATGGTTAGTATTTTTTTGAACCATTAAGAAGTGAAGGGGCATTAAGAAAAGACTTAATTCTCTTAATGCCTTAATGGTTAAACTTTCCTTGAACCATTAAGAAGTGAAGGGTTATTAAGAAAAGACCTCAATGGTTAGTCTTTTTTTGAACCATTAAGAAGTGAAGGGTCATTAAGACCTAAACCTTAATTTTCTTAATCCCTTAATGGTTAGATTTCATTTGAACCATTAGGAAGTGTTTATTATTCATCAGGTAAATTCCGAAATATATCATTTACAAGTGGCTTCATTGTTTTAATAATATTATCTGTAAAGAAATTAATCAGCAGACCCTGAGGTTTTTGAAGCAATTTCATATAGGTTAAAATTTGTGCCTCGTGAACGGGATGAATATGCTCTATCGCCTTTAACTCCACAACTATCAAATCATCTACTAACAAATCTAATCTCAAATCTACGTCCATTACCAGATGATCATAGACGACTGGTACTGCCATTTGTTGCACTACTTTATAACCATTCTTTTCAAGTTCATACTTCAAGCATTTCTCATAAACACTTTCCAACAAGCCCGGGCCTAGTGCTTTGTGAACTTTGATAGCACAGCCTGTAATTTCGTAGCTGAGTTGAGTAACTGACTTTTTAGTAACCATTTGATATTGATTTAATTTTTGAACCAATAAGAATTTATGGTAAATTAAAGAAAAACTTAATTCTCTTAATACCTTAATGGTTAGATTTTATTTGAACCATTAAGAAGTGAAGGAAC
>DAINOB010000094.1:920-8368 GCA_036735585.1 Cytophagales bacterium
ATTAAGAAAAGACTTCAATGGTTAGCTTTTATTTGAACCATTAAGAAGTGAAGGGTCATTAAGAGCTGAACCTTAATTCTCTTAATGCCTTAATGGTTAGTCTTTTATTTGAACCATTAAGAAGTGAAGGAACATTAAGAAAAGACTTCAATGGTTAGCTTTTATTTGAACCATTAAGAAGTGAAGGGGCATTAAGATCTAAACCTTAATTCTCTTAATACCTTAATGGTTAGTCTTTTATTTGAACCATTAAGAAGTGAAGGGTCATTAAGACCTAAACCTTAATTTTCTTAATCCCTTAATGGTTAGCTTTTACTTGTGATTCTTTTCAGCAATTACCACCATCCACCTCCAACAAGTCAAAACATCGCGCCAAGCTTGCCAAAGACTAAAGCCTGGTTGATAGATATGACCAGGTTCTGAACTTATACCATTCACCTCTAATATTTGAAGGCCTTTTCCCTCTTTTAACGCTAGTTCACTTTGAGCTTTTACATCCAATCTGCCATAATAAAAACCAGAAATTTGCATGCAAAGTGTATCCATACTTTGTTCTAACTCTGGAGTAATCCATGCACTGCTATCAAGGAAAATGGTACCTCTACAGTGATTTCCGATAGGCTCTACCAAAAGCACTTGCTCTTTCTCAGGAATTGATCGGAGTAAAGTTCCACTCGATTCTCTTAATCTATCGAGGTGTTTATGATTCCTTTCATTGAGCATTAGCAAATCTTCTACAGTATGCTGTCCATCACCTGTTACTTTCATCATCTCTTTTGTGCAAAGAGAAATCACTTTACCTTTTGGCGAGCCTGGGAGTCTAGCATAAAAAATCCCAGCTTCCACAGGCATATCACAATAGGTCTGCAAAAGATAGTTTTGAGATTGATTCTGATGATACAGCTTCCAAGATTCGATATCAAGAAGAAGTCTAATGCCTTCTCCACGCTCCCCAATGTCAGGTTTTCCGATCAAAGGAAAAGATAAGTTATGCTCTACTAATTGCTGC
The DNA here is from genome assembly GCA_036735585.1 of Cytophagales bacterium. Lineage (GTDB taxonomy): Bacteria > Bacteroidota > Bacteroidia > Cytophagales > JAIYAX01 > JAIYAX01. The sequence goes on from DAINOB010000094.1 coordinate 1,930, forward strand.
AAAACGTCTTGAGGAGAAGCACTGTACGGAACTAAAATCCAAGGCGGTACCCATGAAGAGGGCAGTAGATTTAGGATATCAGATTTGCGTTCACCCACCAGCCCACCCCTGTACATGCCTGGATTGGCATCATAGAAAAATCTATAGGAACGATGCCTAAAAATTTGAATGATGAGATATGGAAACAATGGAGCATAAAAAATATACCAAGGCCAGAATTCCCAATTCCAACGGCTCATACAATCAAACTACAACTATCCACTGTCTCTTTTAAGAGATCCTCATACTTTATACCAAGCCGCTGATCCAATCTAGAAATAGAGGTGATGCTCACCGTTTTTAGTAGTTCATTCTTTTGCATCAACACATCATGTGACCGTTCTCCTGAGTCACTGAAATGATGAAAATCCAATATGGCTTCTTGTGAGAACTCACTATGCTTTTGAATCCAGGCTTCAAACCAATCCTCCCTCATCTTCACTACCTCTGGGGTGTACAAAGTGGCACTTGAGCGGATATGAGGAATTGAGGCATCTAAAAAGTTAAGAAAGGCTTTATGGCCATCCCAGCGGAATTCGTATAAAGCTTCAGGATTTTCAAGACCAAGAATCAGCAGAGTAAATGGCTCAATACCCGTAAAATCATAATGGCTAGCAAAGTCTTCAGGTTTGTTAAAACTATAAAAATCTAATAGTACAATGCCTCTGCTTTTTCTATAGGGTGGCTCATGTTTGTGTTTTACAAAGGCTCCATTCAGTAAGCATAGCACCCAAGAAGTATGCACACAAATCCATGTGCCTTCTTTCTCAAGGTCTTTAGGGAAAACGAGCTCTTTGCCATGAACGGTGTATCTGGCTGGAGGCAATGCTGGCCTGTTGATTCGTTCATCGCGATTAGAAGTAAGGATGAAACTTCCTTTGGTATCAATAGGCAGATAGGTTACGGTGCACATATCTTCTGACGATGGATTATGGTGGAATGCGCCACCCCAAAATTGTCTGGCAGGGGAATTTCAGGATATGCCACCAGCATAAAAATCTTTAAAATGGCCAAGTGATGGGTGAGATGCTCTAAAGTGTACACCAACTCTCTATGCAAACTGGAAGGAATGGATATCCAATTTCCTGAAAGATCTGCCACTACCAAAGCTATTGGCATGTCTTGGTGAATAGTTGCCAATTGTGCTTGAATTATTTCCACCTGGGCCCGAGCAAAAAGTCTTTGATGCTCCAAATCATAGTTTCTTTCTCTCAAATCATAATTTATAGAGTCGCTTTTCAGTCCAGAAGCTAGGCAACTGTAGAACTCCAATATATGCCTAATATGTGCTCCAGGACTGCCACCAAAAAGCCAATGAGAAGATGATTTGTATTGTTCATTATTGATATGCTCCAAGAAAAATTCTACGTGAGAAAGGCCAAGGCTATTTGCCTGAACCAATGCTAAGGTGTCTGACATATGACCTTGAAAACAATGTTAACTTCATCTGATAGTATCCATGAGCTTTCCCCAATCTTAAAATCCAGCCGATTGAGTGTAAATTTACCTGTGAAGATACCCTTTTCCATGGTGAAAGGAATGACTAGTTGCTTGGTAGTGCCTTTGATCTGTAAATCAAAACTGCCTTCGTATTTCCCTGTTGAGATCTTTCTAATCTTTTTGGACTGTAGTTTCATTTCAGGAAAGGCTTGCTCGTAAAAATATTCCTCTTTCATCAAATGCCTGTCTCTTGCTTTTAATCCTGTTTCCAAGGTTTTCACGCTGGCGGTGGCTTGAATATTTACATTTTCTAAAGATGCTTCTGACCAAAAAATTACAGCTGAAATACCTGAAACAGTGCCATTAACCGTAAATCCTGCATTTTTAATATCAAACTCTACAACCGCAGACTTAAACAGCAAGGGGCTTTCTTGGGCGTTAACCAAAGAAAATAAAAAACATGCAAAAATCAGAAAAATAAATTTCGCCTTCATGGTAATGTGTAACTATAGCCTATCATTCCCATCAGTACGGTATTTCTAAATCGGTCATTGTTGTTAGCTAGCTTTTGTGTGCTGGTATACTCCGTAAAAAGATAAGATACACCAAGCTTGAGTGCAGAACTGGAGTTGATCATGTAGCTTAAGTAAAACTGAGATTGAAGAGTACCGATATCATTCTCCGCAATAAGTAGAGCATTGAAAGGTGTAGGACGTGCTTCAAACTCCTGGCCACTGAGATTAGTAGCATCACTGGATTCAAACTTGCCCTTTTGCTTAGCACCTATTGTCAATCCCACAAGATCGATGGTAAATCCTGCTTCAAATTTTGGAGTGATTTTGTAGCCAATGAGGAACGAAAAGTTACCCGCCAGTAGACTAGATTGAGTTAAGTTGATTGTGTCAATTTGATCTGGTTTTTCATCTAGAAATAACACCTGTGGACCTGTAGCTCCTTTGGTGATAGAGGCTGGCGCTGTTAAGTACACTAAGGAGTTTCCCCGCTGCGCAGTCAATCTAAATCCTGCCCCGAGTAAAAATCTACCCGACTTACCCAGACCCCAAATTCTGTCAGAATATAAATTCAAAGCCCCTTGATTCTCTCCTAAAGAAGCATCTACTCCAAATCTCCAAAAATTCTTCTTGTCAATATTTTGAGCTGCTGCGGGGTAAATGCCCAAAAAAATGAAACAAAAAAGGATAACAACCCTGACTAAGCTTTTGCTAACATTCATCGATTTACAAATTTATAAAAGAGAGACTTAAGTCGATCAAAGTAAACAATTACCAAATAGGCGCTCCCTACAAAGACCAAGCAAGCAAGATAAAACAAAGTTCCTCCATCTCCTTGAACTTCTATGCCTAAAACAAATAGGTGCGATGCGAGCGCACCAAACATTACACTCATTGCGATCACGGCACCTACAGGAATTAAGGATGGAATAAACAACAAAATAGATGCAATCAATTCTGCCAATCCTGAAAGCCACCGACCCCAAGGCTCTAGACCCACACTTTCAAAGATAAATTTGCTTTCTTCAGCCCCAGTAAATTTGAAAAAAAGTGTTTGAAGTAAGATGATGGCAACTGCCAATCGTATGATAAAATTAAGTATTGCCCGCATCGTGAGATTCTTTAATAAGCGAAGGCAAAACTCAAAAGGATTAAGTACATCAATTGTCTTATGGATGACAAATCGAACAAACAGACAATCGCATTTATTTAAGATTGTGGAAGAGTAAAATTGTTTTTCTGTTGTAGCGAATCTTGCCTTCATGCTCTAATTCTTTCAGCAATGTGCTAACCGTTTGTCTTGAGGCTCCTACTAGGCTTGCGACATCTTGATGAGTAAGATAGTTTTTAAATTCATACCCTTCTCCTGTTTTTAAACCCTCTTCTATTGCTAATTTCTTTATAAAATCATGTAAACGAGTTTTGACATCTTTGAAAATTAAATCGGTATACCGAAACTCAAAGTGCCTCATTTTCTCTCCCATTGTCTTTGCATATTTCATAGAAATTTGGGGGAAATCAGTCAATACCTTTTCAAAGTCCTGCAATTTAAAGCTGCAGATTATAACCTCTTCACTTACTACACGAGCATACTCAGTTTCACCAGTAAGGCTGCCAGATAACACAATTTCTCCAAAAACATCACCTTTCCTGATGATATCCACGGTTTGTTCTTCTCCATTTTCACGTACTCTTACAATGGTGAGAATGCCACTTTTTAAGAAAAAAATACGTTGATCTTCCTGATGTGAAAAGAAAATCTTTTCTCCCTTTTTTGCATGTTTAAATTTAGAGATGATACAAAGCATCCCATACTGATTATCATTCATCTGATCAAAAATCTGATGATTTCTTAAATACCAATACTTTACTTCTGTATTCATAAATAAATGATCTGAATGACTTGAATAATACACAGAATTAAGAAAAAACCTGCCATAAGTTTATACACATTTTTGAAAAAATAGCTAGTCTGCAAAGCTGCCTTATACTTCACAGAAAACGCTACAATCACTAAGAGTAAGCAAAGAGCACCCAACCAAGCGCCAAGACCAAAACTTAACGATGCAAACATGGAATTATTCACCGAAAAATATGAATTTCCGAAAAATATGAGCACACCTACCCAAAAGGGAAGCAGTTGCACGTTCAATAATCCAAGCCACAAACCTCTGAAAAATGAAGCTTTACTCTGTTGAATGCTGTCCTTGTGCTGAGGTATCTTTTGAAGAAAAAAATACAGGGCAAAAAAGGCCAAAATTGCGGCTTTCATGGTATCGAACGCAGCTAGTTCGTGTAATGGAGGAAGATATCGGACAAACCAAAGTGCGACTCCGGCATACACCAGTTCAGGAAGTGAACCTCCAAACGCTATTTTTAAGGTGTTTTGAAGAGTAGACAAGACGGCACTCACCATCACCTCAGTATTTACAGGTCCAGGCTGTAGAGACCCAATAAAACTGGCAGTAAAGGCTATTAAAAAGAAATAAAACTCTGGCGTCAAGATTGACTTTAATAATATGCATAAAGATAGCAATTAAGTGAGATTGCCATTGAATGCCTTTCCTCACACCCAGACAATTTAAACTACTCCACCAAGGCTGCTTCCATTTCTTTTTCTACCCTCAATTCTTCCATAATAAACTGCTGTCTTTCGGGGGTGTTTTTGCCCATGTAGTAGTTAAGAAGTTTTTGAATGGTGGTGTCCTTGTTCAATACAATAGGATCGATACGGATATCCTCACCGATAAACCTGCCAAACTCATCTGGGGAAATCTCGCCCAAGCCCTTGAATCGAGTGATTTCTGGTTTTGCGCCCAACTTTTCTACTGCCGCCCTACGCTCTTCTTCATTGAAGCAGTAAATGGTTTCTTTCTTATTTCTTACTCGAAAAAGCGGGGTTTGCAAGATGTAAACATGACCCCCACGCACCAGATCTGGAAAAAACTGAAGGAAAAAAGTCATCATCAACAGGCGAATGTGCATGCCATCTACATCGGCATCGGTAGCGATTACTATTCTGTTATACCGAAGACCTTCCATTCCATCTTCAATACTGAGTGCATGCTGCAGAAGGTTGAATTCTTCATTTTCATAGACTACCTTTTTGGTCAGGCCATAACAATTGAGCGGCTTTCCCCTAAGACTGAATACAGCCTGAGTTTCTACCTCTCTAGATTTGGTGATGCTACCGCTGGCAGAATCTCCCTCTGTGATAAACAACGTAGACTCTGCTGCTTTTTCATGTTTATCCCCTAAGTGGAAGCGGCAGTCTCTTAGCTTTTTATTATGCAGGTTGGCTTTCTTTGCTCGGTCATTGGCCAGTTTCTTTATGCCTGCTATGTCTTTTCGCTCCCTTTCCGATTGTAAAATCCTCTTAAGCAGAGCATCCGCTGAGCTCGGATTCTTGTGTAAATAATTATCCAGCTCTGTTTTGATAAAATCATTGATCCAAACTCGCAAGCTGGGACCTTCAGGATAGGTAAACTGGGAGCCTAGCTTTGTTTTAGTTTGAGATTCAAATACTGGCTCTTGGATGCGCACGCTGATGGCGGAAACAATAGAAGCCCGAATATCGGAGGCATCGAAATCTTTTTTATAAAATTCTCTGACGGTTTTTACCAATGCCTCCCTAAAGGCTGCCAGGTGTGTCCCGCCTTGGGTAGTGTATTGGCCATTTACGAAAGAGTAATATTCTTCCCCGTATTGATCTCCATGGGTGAGAGCCAACTCTATATCCGCAGCTTTCAGATGAATGATGGGATAACGTCTGTTTTCTTCGGCAATTTTTCTGCTCAACAAATCCAGTAATCCATGCTCTGAATAAAACTTTGTACCGTTGAAAACTATCGTTAATCCAGCGTTAAGAAATACATAATTCCAAATCTGATTTTCTAGAAACTCGGGAATGAAGTGGTAATTCTTGAAAATGGTATTATCTGGCTCAAACACCATAAGTGTACCATTGCGTAGACTGCTGGGTTGCTCTGGTTGGTCTTGCTTCAACATCCCCTTCTCAAATTCCACGATTTTCGTTTTGCCGTCCCTAACGGATTGCACCTTAAAATAGGTAGATAGTGCATTGACTGCTTTGGTACCTACCCCATTCAATCCTACAGACTTTTGAAAAGCCGCTGAATCGTATTTACCCCCTGTATTGATTTTACTTACACAGTCAATTACTTTACCCAAAGGAATACCTCTGCCGTAATCTCGGATCTCTACTCTATGATCAGTGATTTTCACTTCTATGGTTTTACCATGCCCCATTACATGCTCGTCAATGGAGTTGTCAAGAATTTCCTTCACCAATACATAGATGCCATCATCAAAAGAGGAGCCATCTCCCAGCTTGCCGATGTACATCCCCGGTCTTAAGCGTATATGCTCTCTCCAGTCTAAGCTCTTTATACTTTCCTCATCATACCGCACCGTAGACTTTTCTATTA
>DAINOB010000095.1:0-8292 GCA_036735585.1 Cytophagales bacterium
TTTTGTTTCAGTATTTTCACAACTAAAAACAAAAAATACATTTAATATTAAAAGAAATTTTAAATTACCAACATTAAATTTATCGAACATAAAATATTTATATCAGAAGTAAAACTAAATAATTAAGGTCTAAATTATTCTCCAAGAAATTTTCTCCTACTCCAATATCTTAAACAAATCGTCTAGCCTAGGAGTCAGGATCAGTTCCGTCCTTCGGTTTTTGGTTCTGCCTTCCTTGGTTTTAGCGTTGTCCAAAGGGCTGTGCTGTGCCCTGCCAGCAGCAGTCAAGTTGGTAGGATTTACGCCCTCAGCCTCCAGAATGCGAACAATTGAGTTGGCTCTTAATACACTCAAATCCCAATTGTCTGTCATGCCCACGGTACCTTTGGCTACAGGCACATCATCTGTGTGGCCTTCGATCATGATGCTTACATCTTTTTGAGTTTTGAGCACGCCCGCAATTTTTTTCAAAGCATCTCTTCCTTTATTATCCACTGCATAGCTCCCTGATTTGAAAAGCAACTGCTCCGTCATGGAGATGTATACCTTTCCGTTTTTAACATTTACGGTAAGGTCACTTTCCTTAAAGCTTAGCAGTGCATCAGATATTTGGGTTCTGAGTGCGTTAACCGACTTCTCTTTATCGATCAGGATTTTCTCGAGTTCTTGTACTTTGGCTTCTCTAGTCTTCAGGTCTTCACTCAGTTTATTGTTTTTTCTTTGAGTTTCAAGCAAGGTAGCCTCCAAATCCATTAGTGTTTTTTCTTTTTGAGCCAAGTCACTAGATAGCTTTCCTTGTTCTACAATACTGTTTGAAGCCAAGCGTTCATGGTTTTTAAGCAAATTTTCATAGGTAACAGTCAGATCTTTATACAGACGCTGCATTCTGGCGTAATCTTGTTGAAAGACTACAGAATCACCTTGGATTTTTACATAGCGCTTGCTGATACCTTCAAGTTCTTCTTTTGTCTTTTCAAATTCGGCATTTAATTTCTCAATATCTTGCTTGCACTGCTCGCTCTCCCCTTGATATTTTACTTTTTCAGCATTTAACCTATCGTATTTATTGGCCGAAACACATGCATTTAGTAGAGTTGCCCCCACAAAAATCCATAATATGGTAAGAGAAAATTTAGGTTTTTGGTATGTGTGATTCATAGTAGAGTGATTTATACTTTATTTGTCTTTAATACTTATCGTTTAGACATTGCTAATTTAGAAAGAACAGCGTTAGGTATAACATCTGAAATACTTATTCCAAAGAATTATGATAGAACACAAGGATTTAATGCTAGGCAAAGATACTTTAAAGGGCAAAATAGCCTGGATCACAGGAGGAGGCACAGGGCTAGGACGATCTATTGGGGAGGCTTTTCTTATGGCTGGCGCAAAACTGGTGATTAACTCAAGAAAAGAGGAAGTGATCCTCCAAGCCGCAAAAGAACTATCTGATAGCACAGGGGGAGAGGTGCTTGGAATTGCCGCTGATGTGCGAAATTATCAAGACATGGAGAAAATTCTGGACACCGTGCAAGAGAAATGGGGCAAAGTGCCTGATATCCTTCTTAACAATGCAGCAGGCAACTTTATCAGTCCAACAGAAAGGCTGAGTCATAAGGCCTTTGATGTGATTGTAGATATTGTGCTAAGAGGAACTTACAATGCTTCTTTGGCTATTGGTAAACGCTGGATAGATCAACAACAAGAAGGATGCCTCCTAAGCATAGCTACTACCTATGCAGAGCATGGTTCAGGGTATGTAATACCCTCTGCATGTGCCAAAGCAGGTGTAGTGGCCTTAACCAAATCGCTGGCAAGCGAATGGGCGAAATATAAAATAAGAGCGAATGCCATTGCTCCCGGACCTTTCCCTACCGAAGGGGCTTGGAGCAGGCTATTTCCTGAAAAGGTAGCTGAACAATTAGATCCACTGCAAAGAATACCTCTTAAAAGATATGGAAGACACGAAGAATTGGCCAACCTTGCCACCTATCTTGTGTCAGATTATGCTGGGTACATCACAGGGCAAGTGATCACTATTGATGGCGGGGAAACCAACTATGGAGCAGGTGAATTTAACTATCTTGATATAATCTCTCAGGATCAATGGACAGAAATAGAACGTCAGGTGAGGGGCACAAAAAGGAAAACAGATTAAAACCTATTCGAAGTACTTTTAACACGAATGAACTAGTTTGATCTTTTTAGCAATCCGCAATCATGTGGAGAGGGCTTTACAAAAATAAGATCAAGCTCGGATTTTCTTTCCCAAATTCGGACAAATACATCTTGAACAACATCCTCAGCCTGTTTTAGATTTCTACACATCCTACAAATAAAACGCAGCAATGGCTTGTGAACCATCTTAAACAACTTTTCAAAAGCCTCAGGATGAAGTGGTTCAATATTTGACGAGTTGTTTGACATCATGTCACAAAGGCCACGTTTTTTGTACCAATTCATCAAACCGCTGGTGTAAGATGGGTACAAAGTCGACCTTTATTAAAACCTTTTGTCCTTAACTATGAGAAAAGTACACATAGAAGCAGATGCTTTTTTTGTATTAACGCCTCAAAAAGATTTTCTTTGCTCAATGCTAACGTGGGTGTTCAGATACATCGCCATCTTATTGTTCTTTTTTCTGGGTTCGTTTTTGAATCCATCTCTGGCCCAAAGGCCCGTAGATGTTATTGAAGAACCTTTTTCAGCGGATGCCTTTAACAATGCTTTCAATCAAATCTCTGATCTGTATATTAGAATCAGCAACGAGCTATTAAAGACAAATGCAATCAACACTACGTTTTATTTTGTAGAAGACACTGTAGACATTCAACGAGAATGGTTTTTTCATTTAACAGAGAATATAAAGAATACCTCGAAAATGTATACTCAATCCGTGCAGATATATGCCAACGGAAAATATGAGGAGATAAAAATTGACACCTTTATTTTTTCATTAGATACCTCGATAATCAAAGCAAAAACGGATAGAGATCGCGAAAATCAGATTTTTAGCTTAAGAAACGAGCAGGTTAAAGAGTTTTTGAACAAACAAAAAGAGAAAGTTTTTTCCGCAATCACCAGCTTTTCGGAAAAAGAATATATCGATTCTTTGGTATACGATAATTACTTGATTCAAAGCAAACGCAACTATACAAAAACCACCACCATTGATATGGACAAATCCTTCCATCTCATTTACACGGTTTTGCGTGATAGAAATTTTTTGAGTTCGCTGAAGTCAATTCGATTGGCGCCAAACTCGGTGATACGAGTCAATTCCGCAATAACCCCTTTGGATAACAATTTGATGCTTCCCATCAAATATATTGTGCATGTAAACAGCAATCGGGCTAGGCTGAGTCACACAGATTCCACATTTGGTCAGCCATCAGAAAGACTAAGCATTTCCACAAATGAAATTATGATGTCATTTTCGCTTGAACAAAGGAAAATAACCTATGAGCAACTGGCCAAACGATATATTGATGAATGTTATAAAGAATTTAGTGGCAGATGGACGATTATTATTAACAAAGGCGATTACAAGCAGAGTACAAGCTTCGCAGCTTATAATAAAGTGACCCGCAAATGGACCTGTGGTACAGTATACACTGCGAAGGATAAATCTCCATCTTCAAGAGATATAGAGAACATTACAAAAATGCAATCTCTATTGCAGCGTAATTGATTGCATTAAATGTATCGGCATTCACTTGGTTTTTTAGTTTTGGAGCCGAATGAAGAAGTGCCCGACCCAACGCAGCTCCAAGATTTCGATGATCTATTTGCACTAAGCGATCATATTTCAGCAGCAATGTTGATCGATGCATATTCAAAAGGGGTTTTTCCATGGAACGATGCATCTACGCCAAATCTATGGTTTTGCCCCAAGGAGCGAATGATAATCACTCCGGAGTCTCTCAAAATTCCAAAATCTATGAAGAGTATACTCAGAGGAAATCGTTTCCAAATTACTTATAATCAAAAGTTTGAATCTGTGATTACCAATTGTGCTCAAGGAAAAGGGAGAGAAGATACGTGGATTCACCCCAGATTAAAAGAAATTTTCATTGAAGCACATTTATTGGGTAAAGCATGGTCAGTGGAGTCTTGGTTAGATCATACATTGGTGGGAGGACTGTTTGGTATGCATTGTGGATCTTTCTTTAGTGGCGACTCTATGTTTGCCCATAGTACTAATGCATCCAAAGCTGCATTCCTTTCTTTTGCGGTCAATCAGTTTGATCAAAATCTCAAGTTTATTGATTGTCAGGTACCTTCAGCGCATTTGGCGAGTCTCGGAGGCTTTGTCATCGGCAGAAAAGAGTTTCTTCTTAAGATAAATCATAAAAAAGCCCCTTAAATCATTAAGGGGCCTTGATCCTTTGTGGTCCATCTGTTTTTCTCAATTTGCTCTAAAGTAGAGCTCACTTTTTCGGAAAAGACTTACACTAAATTCACTAAAATTAGCAATCGATACAATTAAACTATGTCCCAAACAAGAACATGGGACTTATTTTAATTCAATAAATCGCTTATAGTCTTTAGGTGTTTTTCCGGTTACTTCTTTAAAAATCCTATTAAAAGTGCTTTTAGAACTGAAACCCGATTCTTGAGCAATTCCTAATATGGTAAGGTGACTAAAATCTCTCATTTTGATCCTATGCAACACCTCTTTAACTCGATATTCATTTATGTAATCGTTGAAATTTTTGTTGAGTAAAGTGTTTACGACAGCAGATACTACGCGTGTGCTATATCCCACTTCGGTAGAAAAAGACTGAAGTGATATGTGGTTGTTTTTGTAAAGCTGCTTAGTTTCTAGGTTCAAACTGATGTCTTCTAGTATTTTTTTGGCTTTAAATAGATCAAGTCCCACTTTGGCAAGTTGATCATGTATAGTAGGACAATTCAAATCCGTATAGGCATCCTTGGATTGTTGATCAACTTCTTGCCACGGACTATTTTTATAATCTAATTTTGCGATTAGCCCTTTGGGAACAGATTCAAATTGCAGCTTTATTGCAGGCTTATAGTCTCCTAAAAAGGCAGGGTTATGAACATATCCATTGAATCCTAACCAGTAAATAAGTACAGCAAGTCCGATATAAAATGGATAATGATCCGACATGGATAAATGATTACCCAAAATGTGTATGTTAATTAAGTGGTACGCCTTCCACCCGATGATCGTGATACAAAGTGTCCAGGTCAACTGCTTGATCCATTGTAAAGTGTGCAATGTAGTTTTGGATAAGGTTAATCCTTTTTGCCACTGATGCACCCTTACTGTAATTCGAAAGGCAGCAATTAGATAAATGATCACCGCAATAAATACCAAGTACTCTTCGGTAAAATTGATTGTCTTAAAGAATAGAATTTTTTGCGCTTTTTCGGCATTGCCTAAGAAAAGGTAGTAAAATCCTAAGGCTGGGAGGATATACAATGCAGGAAGAAAATGTAGCCAATTTCTTGATTTCACTGAATTTTGCGGACTTACCATCGTCTTTACATAGAAGTAAAGGGCCGGACCTATAAAGTACAGATAAGAATAAGGAATGATGTGAAGAAACGGATATCGGTTAAATAAACCGGTATCAAAGCCTAATTGATGCAGCAAATGCACTGAAAAAGTAACCATCAATAGGACGAGGTATTGATTAGCTTTTCGATCATTGGCGTTTTTAAAATACAGCAGAAGTGACAGGATTATGCCTTGCATAGCCCCGAGAAGCATGACTAGGTCATAAAAGTTGAGGTTTGAAATGGTAAACATGGCGTTTTAGAGTTCATGATAGTTCAATAGATGCAATACAGTTGTTTGATTGTTCGGTACATCAAAAAAACTACCGAACGTTCATTTGGTAAAGCCAAGTTAAGTATTATTATTTATTCTCAAAACAAATATGAACGGAATTATTTGTTTCGGAAAGGAAGTATCGCTAGATCAACGGTCAACAAATCTAGTCGATAGAGTTTACTTATTGTGATTAAAGTGATTTTTTGTTGATGTCTACCTATTTGTATTTGCTATTTTTGCGCTTCATTATTTATTTAAAATCATGCAAAGAGGTCCCGTTTCTAAGTTTATAGAGCATCATTACCGACATTTTAACGCTGCAGCCTTGGTAGATGCTGCCAAAGGATATGAAACACATCTGTTGGAAGGGGGCAAAATGATGGTGACTTTAGCAGGGGCTATGAGCACAGCTGAATTGGGTATTTCCTTAGCTGAAATGATTCGACAAGGTAAAGTAGATATCATCTCATGCACAGGGGCCAATTTGGAAGAAGATATTATGAATCTGGTAGCTCACTCTCATTATAAAAGAGTACCGAATTACCGTGACCTAGGTCCTCAGGAAGAGTGGGAACTTTTAGAAAATGGATTCAACAGGGTAACAGATACTTGTATCCCAGAGGAGGAGGCTTTCAGACGCATTCAAAAGCATATTTATAAGCAATGGAAGCAAGCTCAAGACTCTGGGGAACGATTTTTTCCTCATGAATATATGTTTAAAATGCTGCTTTCTGGAGAAATGGAGCAGTACTACGAAATAGATCCTGCCCATAGTTGGATGATAGCGGCTGCTGAAAAGAATCTACCCATGGTAGTGCCGGGCTGGGAGGATAGTACAATGGGAAATATCTTCGCTTCTTATTGCATCAAAGGTGAATTACAACCCTCTGTGATGAAGTCAGGCATAGAATATATGGTATGGCTGAGCGATTGGTATAGAAATAATTCATCTGGAAAGGGCGTTGGATTTTTCCAAATAGGAGGGGGGATAGCAGGCGACTTCCCCATATGTGTGGTGCCAATGATGTACCAGGACTTAGAATGGCACGATGTCCCTTTTTGGAGTTATTTCTGTCAGATCTCTGATTCTACCACCAGTTATGGTTCATACAGTGGAGCTGTGCCCAATGAAAAGATTACATGGGGAAAATTAGATATTACCACACCTAAATTTGTAGTAGAATCCGATGCCACCATTGTAGCTCCGTTGATTTTTGCTTGGTTGTTGGGCTGGTAAAGTCTACTATAAACAGAGAAGACTTCTAGACATTACTTGCAAATTAAAAATCAACTTCTAGTTTTTCAAGGACATCGGCCAATTCATCAAACTCTCTATATCCAGGTCTTATTTCATCACCTCCAAAAAGCCCAAAACCTGCCAAATCATAGGTTTGAAGAAGATTTAATACGTTATCTGAGTTTATTCCAAAACTCAAAAGCACATTAAATTCTCTGCACAGGTGTTTGATTTGGTTGCTTTCCATTTCAGAAATAGTCTCTACATGATTCTCTAACAAAACAAATTCAGGATGCATGGCATCAAGCTTTAGAAATTCCAATTTTTCATATTCGTAAATGAATGCCTTGAATACTGCTGGAATCCTGTGCTTTTTTAAATACTTGAAAGTATCAATAGAAGTGGTTTGAATCATATCTACTTTAAAGATCTCTATAGTTTCAAGCAATTCTTTTTCTTCAAAGGCATCAATCTCACCAATAATCTGCACTCCTGAAATCCAAGAAATAATCTCATCAAACTTTTGCGGGCCAACAAATAGTGGACTTTTTTTGTCTATATTAAAACCTATCATATCTACACCCATTCCCGCTACATAGCGTGCATCGGTGAGATTATTTACTTCATTGATCTTTACTAGAGCTTTTAATGGCATGGTGATGGGTAGTAGATGGGCAAAAATAGGCTTAGTTCACTTATATTTACAATTTAAATCTAGTACATCATGGCGGTAACAATAGCGCAAGACGATCAATTTTCAAATCTTTTATCAGAAAACCAAAAAGTAGTGGTGAAGTACTACGCTGATTGGTGTGGGAGTTGCAAATTATTTGCACCTAAATATAGAAGGCTTTCTGAAGATGCCAGATTCAGCGGGATATCATTTTTGGATATCAATGCGGAGCAGAATCCGGAAGCTCGTAAACTTGCAGGGGTAACAAACCTTCCATTTTTTGCAGTTTTTAAGAATGGTCAATTGCTTGATACTGTGGCCACAGCAAAAGAAGAAGCATTAGTTGAGTTAATCGATAAACTGAATTAACAATGAAAATACCTTCTATTAAAAAATTGGTAGAGCAATACAGTGTTGCCCAATTAAAGGATGCAGAAGAAGCTTTGTATGCTGAAGAAAAACCAGCTATTGAAGTAGAGGGTGATGACGAGGGTGAGCAACTCACCCATGTATTGGCTGCTATTTGGATACTAGAGGAGATGCAAAGCAAAGGAACAGATTTTAACACAACATTAAGGG
>DAINOB010000096.1:0-8152 GCA_036735585.1 Cytophagales bacterium
ATTTCCAGGAGGCACATTTAGCTTAATCTGTAATCGGTTCTTTTGCCCAAAACGGTTTGTTTGTCTGATGAAGTGGTAGCTGTTAGGGACTACATAATTCTCCTCATTGTCCTTGGTTAAAACAATGTTGCTTACGTAGTAGGCGATATCTTCTACATTAAAAGTATCTCCTAGGCTGGTTGCATACTTTTGATTGAGTACAAAGGGTAATCCCAAATAGGAATGAGAAACATCAAGCGTAATTGAACCCATATTGGGTTCATCCGGTGTTGTCTTGGGGTTTTCTGTGGGATTGCAACCGGAAAGAATACTAGTAAAAACTAAAAAAAGCAGAAGGATCGATAGATTTTTCATTTTTTAGAAAGATTAAATGGGTTTGAAAATGCAGGATTATTTACAAAAGAAGTATCTGTAAGTGTATGTAGAAAAGCAATGACTGAAGATATCTCTGATGGAGTCAATTCTAATTGTTTGCTTTGTGGAAATGGACTGTTGGCAGCATCCATCAAAGGATCAATGTTTGCATGTATTTTCACATGCTCATTATAGTGGTCCAGTACTTCTTGAAGCGTATTAAATCTGCCATCGTGCATGTACGGTGCAGTTAATGCAATATTCCGTAGGCTCATAACTCTGAATTTTGCCTTGTCCCCTTGATTGCCTGTAACATTGAATAACCCATCATCGGCATAGACCAAATCCAATCCATTGTTTCTGAATTGATTGTCTGATTGCAATGAACCGGAGTGACAATCACCACAATTGGCTCCTCGTAGGGTTGGGAATTCAGGATGGGTATAAAACAATCTTTCCCCCTGTAACTCCTGCGTAGTAAGGCTCTCTATTCCTTGTAAATATCTATCGTATTTACTATTGCTGCTGACCATAGTGCTTACAAATTGTCTGAGGGCGTCAGCTACTCGGGTAGGGCTTATGCCTGGAGAGCCAAATGCCTGATTGAATAGTGAAGGATAATTTGAACTGTTTTGAAGCTTGAATACCATTTCATTCATGGTAAGGTTCATTTCATGAAAATCCTGAATGGGAATAAGCACCTGCTCTTCCAAAGAAGAAGACCTTCCATCCCAAAAGAAATTATCAATCCATAGCATATTGGCCAAGCTCATGGTGTTTCTAAATCCTACTCTGCCTTTTACGCCAATAGAGAGTGCCTTATCGTCGGCAAATGCTTTGGATTGCAAATGACAACTGCCACAGCTGATGGTATTGTCCTCGGATAAGATAGGATCGTAAAAAAGCATCCTACCTAAGTTGGCACCTTGTACTGTGATCTCTTTTGATTTAATGGAATCAGCTAATCTAGGAAAATGATTAGGAATATTTAGTTGAAGTGGTGTGTTTGTATAAACCAGATCCCCTTTATCAGGAACAATGGCATCTTTGCTTTTACAAGAAATAAACGCAGTAACAGCAATCAGCGAGAGATATAATATAAACTTAGATTTCATAGACTTTAAGCTAAGACATAGTAAAGATACAAAAAGGTTGTATGTGTTCATGTGATTTTAGTCACAAAATTCTGTGAGTAGGCACAAACACAAAATAAAAATGCTGGGATTTGAGTTCCAGCATTTTTAAAATTAGCTTAAAAAAATAATCGTGATTTACATCAGTTTCATTTTATCTAAGGCATCCATTACTTCTTTCACATGGCCACGAGAAACTTCCAAATCATGCTTTTCTTTATCATTGAGCTGAAGTTCAATGATTTTCTCAACACCATTTTTTCCAAGAACTACGGGTGCTCCTAGATACACATTGTCAATTCCGTATTCACCTTTGAGTTGAATACAAACTGGGAATATTCTTTTTTGATCTCTTACAATAGCTTCCACCATTTGTGCCGCGGCTGACCCAGGTGCATACCAAGCAGAAGTGCCCATGAGTTTTACAAGTTCTCCGCCACCAGATTTTGTGCGCTCTATGATGGCATTCAATTTATCTTCTGCGATCAATTCTGTCACTGGAATCCCAGAAACAGTAGTGTATCTTGGCAGTGGAACCATAGTATCTCCATGGCCACCCATTAATATCGCTTGAATATCTTTTGGTGAGCAATCGATGGCTTCTGCAAGAAAAGCTCTGTAACGAGCTGTATCTAAAATTCCAGCCATACCAATTACGCGCTCTCTAGGCAACTTGCTCACCGCGTGCGCGCAGTAGGTCATAACATCGAGAGGATTAGATACCACAATAATGATGGCATTAGGCGAATGCTTTACGATTTGTTCTGTAACCGATTTAACAATACCTGCATTGGTAGAAATAAGGTCATCGCGGCTCATGCCAGGCTTTCTGGGTAATCCTGATGTAATTACTACTACTTCTGATCCTGCAGTTCTTGAATAATCATTGGTAACACCTACCGTACGGGTATCATACAAATCGATGGGGGCTTTTTGCCAAATATCCAGGGCTTTTCCTTCTGCTATGCCTTCTTTGATATCCAATAGAACTACTTCATTGGCAATTTCTTTGTAAGCCAGTACATCTGCGCAGGTGGCACCTACGTTACCGGCTCCTACTACGGTTACTTTCATGTTTATTGATTTGAGGGTGGTTTATGAATCGCTATTAATGTGCTGCAAAATAATTTTGAATTGCCAATAATCCATAAAAAATAATCAGGAATAGCGAAACTTAGAAAGGATAACCAATTCCTATATTGATATTGGTTTGTCCGCGTTCGCCAAACGGTTGCCTAAGGCTGAATTTATCGAACATCCATGTGCTTCTAAATTCCTGAGCAGGATCTTTGATTTTTGCTCCCACATCTACCCTAAGGATTAAAAATGAAAAATCTAATCTTATTCCTATCCCAGCACCCAAGGCTATTTGATCAATAAAGGTTGTGGGTTTGAATTGAGCACCTTCACGTGTTGCATCTTCACGGATGTTCCAAACATTGGAAGCATCTATGAATAATCCCAACCCTAACATTCTGACCACTTTTACCCTAAGTTCTGCATTTCCTTCAAATAAAATTTCGCCTGGCTGCTCCAAAGCATAGTTAATGGTTCCGTCAGGAAATCGTTCAGGTGTAAAACTTCCTGGTCCTAATCTTCGGGGTCTCCAAGCCCTGTTGGAAGCACTTCCTCCCGTAAAAAAGAATTTTTCATAAGGCAACACAGGATTAGACACTGTTCCATCTTCATTTACAGTGCCAGAGCCATAAGGACTGGCATAACCTGCAGCCAACCTTGTTGCAAGCAAGCTGCTCCTGGTTACAGGAATGTATTTGCGTAAATCTGCACTGAGCTTATAGAATCGGTAAAGTTCTAAACCGAGCAATCTATCTGTAGCCAGTTGTTGATTGCTCAATAAATTAAGCAGTGTGCCTCCTGATTCTAAAAATGTTCTGAAGTAAAATCCCTTCTTAAATTCTGTAGGATCGTGGCTGTTGTATACATATTCTAGTTTTATACTAGAAATGATGGACTGGTTGAAGGCAAAAATCAGAGGATTGCCCCTTCGCCTTAAATCTTGAAGGAAATCTTCAAAGCTTTGTGACTTGTTGGTATTGACAAGGGTAAAATCTGCAACAGAAAAATTGATTAAACTTTTTTCACTGGGTTGGATGGAATAGATATAGGCAAGCTTTAAGTTGTATCGCTCGTATTCAGGGCGAAAATTGTAGTTATAAGCCAATTGCAATCGGGTTTTCGGATTGAGATTCCGGAATTTAAGTCTGAATTTCCCTGGAAGTACCAATTGGGGGAAAGTAAGTGTGGCCGATGCATTTAATTCAGTGCTGTAGTTCGAGTAGTTTTGTTGATCACTGGTAAATGCAGCTTGCCCTTCTATCGATCCTCTTATATTCATGTCTAGTACTTCAAAACCACCCAAGAGATTTCTTGCTTTAAATCCTAAGTTGCCAAACGGACCTGGAAGGCCCTGACTTACTCCCAATCCCGCTTCTTCTGAGATTTCAAATCGATCCAACGGAGAAGTATTGATGAAGGCATTTAATCCGTAAGCACCAGTATCGTTATAGAAAATATTTACAATCCTAAAGGCATCCAGATTGTTCAGGTTGCGCTGAGTGCTTTGCATATTTTTCAAACTATATAGCGTATTTCCTCTTAGGTCTACCTTGCTGTTGAGTACTTTTTTCGAATACCGCTCCTTTTCAAAAAGATAATACACCCCATCTACATATTTTTTTGAGCGTTTGGGGGTAATGTCATCTCTGTAATCTGTGGTGAAGTAGACCGACTTGATGGTGAAAGGAAAGTGAGCTGAATCTATATCTGGGCGTACTATTCTATAGTATACATCCATTTTATGAGGGGCAGTACTAAAGGTGTCAAGGTCGATGAAAATAAACTGCCTTCTAAATTTAAAGTAGCCTTTATTTTTCAAAATTCGCTCTAAAATATCTCTGTCTTGTTGAAGTTTTTCTTCATCGTAGATACCACCCGATTTCAATTTCAACATACCTGCATTTGCACGTAGTAGGCTATC
The DNA here is from genome assembly GCA_036735585.1 of Cytophagales bacterium. Taxonomy (GTDB): domain Bacteria; phylum Bacteroidota; class Bacteroidia; order Cytophagales; family JAIYAX01; genus JAIYAX01. The sequence continues at coordinate 4,486 of DAINOB010000096.1, forward strand.
CATCTCCGACTGTTGACTAGAGAAATTAATGGTGTTGATTCTCGTAGGTATCCCTTCAGTTATTTGATAGGTTACATCTACTCTTTTGGACTTTTTTGCGGTATCAATTTTAAGAGTGACCTGAGCTCCGAATAATCCTTTTTGATAGCATCTTGAAAGTAGATTCGCACGATCTTTTTCTGCGCTGGGCAAGTTGTGAAATACAGGGGGCTCACCCACCACGCGCATCAAATAGTTGCCTTCATTCAATTGCAATTCCAGATGATCAATTTTCTTAATACGCTTATTTTCAAGCTTTCTTATTCTCACACTATCCTTAGCCTCAGATTTTCTTTGGGAAAACTCTAGGTCCGTTTGCCTTATTTTCTGTCTTATTTTTGCTGTGTCATATCGCTGGAGACCTGAGTAATAGGCCCGTAGATAGGGGGAAAAGCCTAAAATCCTACGGTTGGGTTCTCTGCTTAAAGCTGCTGCATACGTCTCTCTGGGGTACAAATTGTATCCCTTAATTTTTTGCTTTCTCAGGAGATATTCATCATCCTTAAATGATTTTTCTATCCGCACACATGAAAATGTAGACAGAGAGACGATAAGCAAAAAAAATAGGCAAGATTGCCGTGTATTCTTTAAGTAAATCAATATGATTGGTACCAATCGGATAAAATTGGTAAAAGCCCTGCAAATTAAGAAAAACAGAGCTGAACAGTCGCTTTTTGTAGTAGAAGGACGTAAATCTGTTTTGGAGGTACTACAGTCAGACTGGAAAGTAGATAGCCTCTATGCCACGGATACATTTATAGAAGATTTCCCTCAGTATGAGGCCATTTCTATACGATGCTCACCTGCTGATCTGGCGAAAATGGGCAGCTTTCAATCCAATGAAGATGCATTAGCTGTAGTCAAAATGATGGATAGATTAGATCCTATCTACCCAACGGAAGGGTTACATCTAGCGCTTGATTCCATCAATGATCCTGGAAATTTAGGTACGATCCTTCGATTAGCGGATTGGTATGGTGTTTCTGCAGTTTGGTGCAGTGAGGGTACCGTAGATCTGTACAATCCTAAAGTTATAGCAGCCTCTAAAGGCTCATTTTTAAGAGTTAAGGTGTATTACAAACCTCTGACAGAAGTATTCAAGCAAACCACCATTCCTGTGATGGCGGCTATGCTCGAGGGGGAGAGTATCCACAAAAATGCCCATGACTTGCCAGCAATTTTACTCATAGGCAATGAAGCCAAAGGTATTGATCCTGAGCTACTTTGCTTCATCACGCACACTTTGCATATTCCTAGGTTCGGTGATGCAGAATCACTAAACGCAGCGGTTGCCACTGGAATATTACTTGATCATTTGAGAAGGGGGAGTGTGAAGGATTTTTAAATGTAATCTTAAAAAAAGCCTCTACTCTTATCCGCAGCTGCATCTGAAATACTTTTAGCTTGCTCCTCTCCTAAGTATCGATCGATCAAGTAATGCGCTACATACAACAATGGAGTCAATAGCAAAGCCATAAAAAACTTATAAATATAATTCACAATCCCCACGGCAATTACCATTTCTATTGTCCAATTTCCGAAAATATAAAAGGCAACCATCAACACCACAAAACTATCGATCAGCTGCGAGATCAGAGTGCTTCCAGTGGCCCTCAACCAAATCATTTTACTACCAGTCACTCTTCTGAGTATATGAAAAACATAGACGTCTAGCAATTGGCCAATTAAGAATGCAGTGAGTGAACCCATTATAATGCCTAGGCCTTGGGTAAACAAAGTAGTGAAGGCGTAGTCAATGTTAAATGCCTGCCCCTGATCATCTACATTATTCACTTTTAGCCAGAATTCGGCAGGGGGCATTTGTGTCACCAGCAACAAAATCACAAAACTGTAAGCTATCAATCCCGCAGTCATAAAGCTGATTCTCTTAACACCGGCTTTACCAAAGTATTCATTGATGACATCAGACGTCACAAACACGACTGGCCAAAGCAAAACCCCTGAGGTCAAATTGAAATCCAGAGGGAGATCTGGAAAGAAGGACAATTGTGCCGGAGCGAAGCCAAGAAGGGTTTCCAAGGAGAAAATCTTGACTCCAATGATTTCAGCCAACAGGGCGTTGGTGATAAAAATAGCACTTAACAGCCCAAACAAACGTGATTTTTTATCGCTCAATCGAGGGTAGAATAGAGTATATCGACTTTTAAACCATCATAGCCTGCTATTGTTGCAGGAAATACAGAAGCAGCTTCTGCCTGGAATGCTTGAATGTTCTCATACCTTCCGGAGTAATGTCCCAAAACTAAGCAACCCACTTTGGCCTCGGAAGCTATTGTGGCGGCTTCCGCGGCTGTACTATGTTTAGTTTCGCGTGCCTTATGACTCAAGTCGCTCAAAAAAGTAGATTCATGATATAGCGTCCCAGTATTTCGAATAAATGGCACAATAGCTCTATTGAAATCGGTATCGCTGCAATAGGCATAAGATCTTGGGGGCAAAGCAGGTAAGGCTACTTCCTCTGGGCTCAAGCTTCTTCCATCGGGTAGAAGTACGGTTTCGCCTTTTGATAAAAGACCGATTAAAGAAGGGGGTATGCCTTTTGGTAGTTTGTTAGGATCTATTTTTAAACGAGCAGAAACCTCTTCAAAATGATACCCCGTGCAAGGAAGCTTGTGGTATAAGGGTACAGTTTTTACCTTCCATTGCGAGCACTCAACCACAACGCCTGATTCATGAGTGGCGTGTTCTTTTATTTGAAAAGGGAATTTCCATACTGTGAGGGAATGCTTAGCCAGCGTAAGGATAATATCTGCCAAGCCAGAAGGTCCATGAACGCTGAGTGGCTTTTTTCTATCATGCAAATTCATGGTGGAGATCAGTCCAAAAAGTCCCATGCAATGATCTGCATGCAGATGGGAAATGAATATGTGCTGAATCTTAGAAGTTTTGATACCCGCAGCCATCAAGGCATGCTGAGTTCCTTCTCCGCAATCGATCAATATCAATTCCTCGCCAATCGTAAGGATTTGGGCAGGAAACCTCCTGTCAGCTCGAGGCGTGGCAGATCCGCTCCCAATAATCTGTACGCTGAATTCCAAAAAATCTTGGTTATTCTTCTGTGCTGTTGTTGAGCTGCCTTTCGATCTCATGCATAAAGATGGCATCTACGGCTTCTTCGTTGGTGGGTAGAATTTCAAATACGCTGTCCAGCTGAGAAATTTTGATCAACTTCATCACGTGGTCATTTACCCCTGTGATCACGAATAGCCCTTGAGCTTCTTTACATATTCTATGACCTACCAATAGTGCGCTAAGGCCTGAGGAATCGATATATTTGACCAAGGCAAGGTCTAAAACGATGTTTGCAAAGCCTTCGGCATTGAGTGTAACCAGTTCAGATTTGAGTTTAGGCGCCCCTAGAGACTCCACCTTATCTTCTTCAAGACTTAGAATGGTGAGCTTCTCGCGCTTATCCAGTGAAAACTTCATGTTCAGATTTTTGGTCAAATATAAGGATTATGACGAGGCTTGGTAGGAATTGAGCCAAGATTGGCGGTGGGCTGTTTATGGAGTGGGTGTTTTGGAGGAAATGTAGAAAGTACCCGGGGCCGGAGTCGAACCGGCACAATATTGCTATTATTGGTGTTTGAGACCAACGCGTCTACCA
>DAINOB010000097.1:0-8119 GCA_036735585.1 Cytophagales bacterium
TTATACCGGCATTAAAAACCCATCTGGTTCCCATCTTATATTTTTCAATAAAATACAGACCTGCCTGATGACTGCTGTAAGCTGGGACTAAAAATTCAAACCCACCTGATCGATTGTACTGCTGACTATGCTGCAGACCCAATGTAGTCTGCCATCCATGAGTATGTTTTATATGATATCGGGTATTGGAGCTGAACGTAGAGAGGCCCAATTCCAAGGCAAGTGTTTGATTTTCCGGCAGAGGCTGGCCGTGGGTATGGGGGTAGGAATACTCCTTGCGTGTATTGTGTTGAAAGCCAATATCACTTTCAAGCCAACCTTTGCCAATCGATACATTATTGTTTGAAATGACTTTAAAGTGCTGAATATCCTGATTCGACAATGAGATGTTACGATCCCCATCTGGGAATAGTCTATCGGTCGTAACTCTTCCAATAGCACCCGTAAAAATCCCTACACGCTGCATATAGTTACTGACAGTAAGATGGCTATATCCTCTGCTCCCATTTCTGCCTATCATCAGTTGGCTATGAAGCTCTTTACCTGCTGTATTTTTCAGTCGACCATTGAAAATCGGAAAATACGTGTCTTGAAAGTAGAAAGTATCTTCAGGGACTTTATAGTCACCATATTCCAGTGCCGTGATTCTAGCTTGATACACCCAATGATCATGATTGCCTTTCACTGCTGCCGATACTCCATAAGTGTCGTTGTTTGATTTATAAATGCTGCGAACCTCTCCTTGATGGGTTCCTGGCTGCAATACTTTTGGATGCCCTAAGCTGATCACACCACCCATAGCATCAGATCCATACATCAGTGATCCTGGACCTTTGATTATTTCTACATTCTCTACAGCATACTGATCTATTTCTAATCCATGATCTGCCCCCCATTGTTGACCTTCTTGCTTTATTCCATTGTCAGTCACTGCTACTCTAGCGAAACTTAAACCCCTTACCACAGGCTTAGATACTCCTGTTCCAGTATTTATAGAGCTAATGCCAGGTAATCGCTCTAAGGTCTCCATCAAGTTATTGCCATTCTTCCTTTCTATAAATTTTTCATTAATCGAAATCACAGATTGTGAGGATTCTTGGCGCATCAATTTATTTCTATCCGCTTCAATTACTACCTCACTTAAGGTATTAATCTTTTCATTCAGCTCAATATTTACTTCTATAGCAATGCCTGCCGATAGCACAATGTCTTGGCTCCAGTTTTCATACCCTAGCATCATAGCATGTAGATGGTAGGCTCCAGGCCTTACCCCTTTCAAAAAATACCTTCCAAAGTTATCTGCTTGAACCGATTTAAGGGTTTCATGGATATAAATAGTGGCTCCGGGTATAGGCTGGCCTGCTCGATCTGTGACAAGGCCTTGTATTACACATGATTGTGCACATGTGGATGCAATCACAAATGCTTGAAAGTAAATTAAAAGAAATATTTTATTTAACATTTTTTAACAAAAAAGCCCCTGATACTGATGCGTATCAGGGACCTAAAGACGAGATGTGTTCTAAACCAGATTAATGAACATGAAGCTTAAATTTCCTCATGATGATATTGCCAAGGTTGTCTTTCACTTTCACCTTGAGTTCAAAGTCTTTGTGTTGGCCAGCTGCTACATTAGGCATTACGGGTGAATCAGCAACAGAGATCATAGAGAAATCGAATGATTTGTTTGAGTTGCTAAACAAAGAGGCATGTGTGCTTGGCTTAAATTCTTTTTCAAAAAAATCATCTCCCCCACTTACTCTTCCAGCGCTATGATCATGATCTTCTTCCTCTATTTCTATATGTACTTCATTGATACCATCAGCGTCTGTAGCTGTGCCTGTGATACGTAGGGTGTCTCCAGGCTCCATATCATATTCTGCTTGTGGCACTGATATCCCTCCCAATGCAGTAATATTTAAAATAGGCTGTGAAGAGGAGGTAATTTCAAGGTCGGTAAATTTAGAATCACCTTGATTTCCAGCAGCATCGGTTACAAAAACCCCTACGTGGTAAGGTCCTGCTAGTATGTCCGCAGGGATAATCACGGGAACCTGAGAAGAAAGTTGTGTTCCAGAAACTAATATAATGGTATCCCAAGAAAAGGCTGCACCCTTTATTTTACCATGTGAGTGTCCATCAAAATTATCATGAATGTCAATTTTTACTTCTCTCAAAGCTACATTATCTCTTACGGTAAAGTGAACTCTGAAATTGGTAGCTCCTGCAGTTGCTCTTCCGCCTGGTGCTCCATGAAAATGAACATCGGTGATTTCGGGCTTAGCGACATCTTGCGGGGTAGCATTGTTATCGTTTTTCTTTTCACATGCTATTAAAGCCGTAAAAAGGATTGCAATTGACAGATAGTTAATACGTGTGTTTTTCATTTTATTTGAGTTTGAAATAATGTTGTAAATGCAATGATGTTGCAAAAATAAACAAGTTTATCCGATTGCCAAAAAAATGAACCGATATTTGCTTTATGAGACCAAAATTTTCTTTGTATGATCTCCACTGAAAGTGTCGCATACGCCTACGGTAGTTCACAGCCCATGATAAAGTATCCTGATATCTCGCTAGATAAAGGTGAAATGATGGCTGTATTGGGTAAAAGCGGAAGTGGCAAAACTACCTTTTTGCATTTGTTAGCAGGTATCTTAACTCCTTCTCAAGGATCTGTATTTATTGACCAAAAAGATTTAAGTAGGCTATCTGGAGTAGAGAAAGATAAATTTAGAGGCAGGAACATTGGCTTGGTTTTCCAGAAACCCATATTTGCAGCCGCTTTAAATGCCGTTCAAAACCTAGAATTGGCAAGTTATTTATCCAATGTATCTTTTGATCAAACTTGGTCAAAACAGATTCTGGACACTTTAGGAATTGCCCACTTGATGGACAAAAAAATTTACAATATGAGTGTGGGAGAGCAGCAACGCCTATCTATAGCTCGAGCCATGGTCAATAAACCTACGATAGTATTAGCAGATGAGCCTACCTCTGCACTTGATGATGCCAATGCTGCACAAGTGCTTAGTCTTCTGAGCACATTGTGTGCGCAATTTCAAACCTCATTAGTGGTGGTAACACATGACAACAGAGTAAGTGGCAGCATTAAAAAACAAGTTCATCTATGAACATCTTTTACTTTTCCATCAAAAACATTCGGTTCAGGGCATTGTCGTCCTTGCTTACCTTGCTTTTACTCACTCTTGGCAGCACAATCATTTTTATGGTTTTAAGCTTAGGTGAGCAAGTAGAGCGGGCTTTTTCTCAAAACCTACGTGATACGGACATGGTGGTGGGTGCTAAAGGCAGCCCTTTGCAACTCATTCTTTCGTCAATCTACCATATGGATGCACCTACAGGCAACATATCACTAGAAGAGGCTAAAACTTTAAAAAAGAATCCTATGGTAAAAAGCTGGATTCCACTTTCGTATGGGGATAATTATGAGGGTTATAGAATTCTTGGCACCGATACAGCATTTGATCGCATGTATTCATTGGTTCTTTCTGAGGGCAGGCAAAGAGAAAACCCGCTAGAAGTTAACCTTGGCTATGATGCAGCACAGGCCCTTATGCTCAAAACTGGTGATCAATTTTACAGTGCCCACGGCCTAGATAAAGAGAGTGATCATATTCATGAGAATGCCCCATTCACTGTAGTTGGAATTTTTTCACCTAGCAATACCATTGCCGACCGCCTTGTGATCACTCCTTTAGAAAGTATTTGGGAGATACATAGTACACACTCTCATGAAGAAGAAGATCATCACCATGATGCCGATCACGAAGAAGCCCATGAACATGGACCAGAATGTGACCATGATCATCATGAAACAGACGACCATCAGCACAACGAAGACATCCATGATCACAAAGAGGCAAAAGAAATCACAGCTGTGCTCATCAGTTTTAAAAGCCCTGTAGGTAATCTGACCATACCTCGCCAAGTAAACGAAAACACTTCTATGCAAGCAGCACTTCCCGCTATTGAAATTAATCGGTTGTTTAGCTTATTAGGATTAGGAGAAAGACTCATCAGGGCATTGGCAATTCTTCTAATTGCTGTAGCCGCAGGAAGTCTGTTCATTTCTTTACTCAATACCATCAAAGAACGACAGTATGAGTTGGCAATGATGAGATCTCTGGGTGCAGGACCATTAAAAGTAGTATCACTATTACTCTCAGAAGCTTTTATGCTGGTCACTATGGCACTGGCTTTAGGTTATGCACTTAGTCGACTGGGGTTAATACTTTTGGACTCTTATACCCCTCCAGGCTCAATTTTCCACTTTAGACCTACCTTGCCTGGGATGCAAGAGTGGCTGATTGTGGGATTAATATATTTGGTAAGTTTCCTTGCAGTAGCTTTACCATCCATTCGAGTATATCGCTTAGATGTATCAAAAACACTTTCAACTTTAGGTCAATGAAGAATACTGTGGCTTTACTGCGTTCATTTGCTACGTTCATAATCTTTTTAGGAATACACCTATTTTCTCATTCTCTATATGCCCAGAAAACTGTAACATGGAAGGATCTGGAAGATGTAACATTCAAAGAAAAATTCTCAGAAGAAGCTGATGCTTACTTTTGGTTTCCTACTTTCGGAAAATCTATCAAGGATTTGGAAGGAAAGGAGATCACCATTAGGGGCTATGTAATTCCAATTGATGTGAAAGAAAATCTATATGTATTATCTGCATTTCCTTTCGCAGCTTGCTTCTTTTGTGGAGGAGCAGGACCTCAAACAGTGATGGAATTAGCCTTTGCAAAAGTGCCCAGAAGATATGAAACAGATGAAAGGTTAACCTTTAAAGGCAAACTAAAGCTAAATGCTTCGGATATTTATAAGATGAACTACATATTAGACGGTGCCGTGCAAATGAAATGAAAGTTCTACTCTTAATTATCGGAATTACAATGTGTGGGGCTTTGGCTCAAAGCCAGTCTTTTCTGTCCCTCCAAAAACCGATGAACTATAGGAATATAATATACAAAGAGGGCGATTTTATTCGAGTACAGTTGAAAAGCAACAAAAAATATCGTGCAGGACAAATTAATTGGTTTAATGATACGATCTTCATGCTAGAGGGCTCCAAATCTAGTATTCCAATTAATGATGTATCAGCGGTAATCCGTGGACCTGAAAGAGGAGGACTTGTGATTGCCGCCCCAAAAACTTTATTAATGGCTTCTGCAATATTTCTGCTGGCTGATCTTTTTAATTCACGTTTTCAACCTACACCTTCTACTTTTTACATCACAGGTGCTATAGCATTCTCTTCACTTTTATTTAGGCCATTTAAGTACAGGAAACATTCCTACAAAAACGGGTGGAGGTTGTATTACTTTGATAAAGAAAAACCGGTTAATTTTTAATTTCCTGCGGTTAAATACTTCTCTATGTCTTTATAGGTGATTTTCCCTTCGTAAAGTGCGCTAGCAAACATTGCTCCATGCACACCTATATCTTCAAGAGCCTTGATATCGTCTAGATGTCTTACACCTCCATTACTCAATAACTTAATACTTTCAAATTTCTGGATAATGTCTTTATACAGTTGGAAAGGTGGGCCTTCAAGCTGGCCATCTACAGAGATTTCAGTGCATTTAACATACTGTAACCCTCTGGAAATATAATGTTCTATATGATCAAAAAGGTCGATTTCTGTGGCTTTTTGCCACCCACCAGTATGGATTTTGCCATTTTTTGCATCAGCGGCCATTACCAATTTTGAAGGACCGTATGTGATAAGCCAAGAATAAAACAACTCTGGTTGGTTTACAGCTATTGAGGCAGAGGTAACTGTGCTTGCTCCACTTTCAAATGCCAAACGGATATTTCCATCAGAGGTAACTCCTCCACTAAAATCAATTAGAAGATCTGTATGACGGTGGATCATTTCCAAAGTCTCATAATTCTTAACAGCTCCCAGTTGTGCACCTTCTAAATCCACTAGGTTTACACGCTTTATACCATGGTCTTGGAGTTTAGTGGCAATTTCCAATGGCAATTCTGCATAGGAGCTAAGTTTCTCGAAATTACCACGATCTGTTTTTACAACCCTATTCTTGTAAACATGGATGATAGGTACAAGCTCAATCATATATAAAAACTTAAAAGATGAAGATAACTAATTTTTGATGAGGACGTACTATGGCACAGGGATTGTCTTAAAGAAAAATGATCCGGATATACTCCGGATCAATCGAACAAAGAGTAGTTTTTTCTCAACACTTATATTCGGAATAGGCGGTGCAATAGTACCGCCCATTTTTTTTATAATCAACTATTGAGGGCAATTGTTTTATTATTGCAATAGATGTCGAGAATCCAAGCCTATACCAACAATCTGTTCCCCATCCTTATTTTTTGTTTAGGCATAGGTGTAGATCTATTGGCTCAAACAAAGCCTCTTATTACTAATTACAACGTACGGCAATACAGCCCTGAAAACTTAAAGGCAAGCAATCAAAACTGGGCTATTGCACAAGACAACAGAGGTATTTTATTCATTGGCAATAATGATATATACAACGGTATACTGGAATATGATGGCTCAAAATGGACTAGCTATTCCACACAGCCTAAAAATGCTGTTTATAGTCTTGCAATTGATAGCTCTAATCGAATTTTTGTGGGGTCAAATGCAGCATTTGGATACCTAGACTTAGATGAGCAGGGTGGTTATCAATTCTATTCCTTAAGCAATTTCATTTCAGATACGGCACTATCGTTTGGCAATGTGTGGTGCATCCATGTTGTAAATAATTTGGTTTTCTTTCAATCGAGCGAAGCAATCTTCATTTGGGATGGCGCCAAACTTACAATTATGCAGGCATCAACCTCATTTCACAAATCATTTACTGTTAATGGTGAATTTTGGGTGAGGGAAAATCAAAAAGGATTTTTTAGATACATAAACAATACTCTCGAGCCTGTGAAGGGGCTAGAGTTCTTTGCGGAAACAAGAGTCGACTTTATTTTGCCTTTCAAAAATGATATTTTGCTCTTTGGGACCAGAACAGATGGCCTTTATACCTACAATCAAAAAGATTACAAGGTTGAAACAGCCAAAAGTAGTGCCGATAAAGAATTAAAAGAACACAGTATTTATGGTGGCCTTAAATTAAGGAATGGGAACTATGCTGTAGCCACACTTAACAATGGCCTATATCTACTCAATGAAAACCTCAGCCTAAATCAGCATATCGGTAGAGAAGATGGACTGCAATCGGAAAGGATCTGGAACCTGTTGGAAGATGAGCGAAGCAACCTTTGGCTGGCGCTTAACAATGGGATTGACCGAGTAGAGCTCAATAAAACAATCAAAGTAGCTGCAGAAGGCTCAGGCTATTCAGGAGAAATTAATGATCTTTTATTTCTTCCGGAGGGATTGTTTATGGCTACGTTCCAAGGAATATTTAAGGCAAATACTCAAAAGCATGAACATTGGATCAAAGACAAAGACGGATTCAATGTTCAAAATGATTTCTACAAAATCGAAGGCATCAATGAGATATGCTGGTCTATGCTTTTTATGGACAATGACTTATTAATTGGTAGTAACAACAATCTCTATCAGTTAGACCTCGCAAGCAAAGTGAAAATTACAGAAATTTCTCAAGGAAAGGTAATGGCCATGAAAGGTTTTCCAAACATGAAAAACACCTTCATTACAGGAGGAAATAGTATTAAGATCATAAGGAAAGTAGATGGAGTATGGAATCAGATTAGTGAAATAGACGAGGTAAATGGAGACGTGCGCACCATCTTAGTGGACCAAATTTCAAATAAGGAAAAAAGTGTGGTATGGATTGGGGATAACGGCAGTGCTCTTATTCGATTAGAGTTATTCCATCCAGATGGTGCAATTCAATCATACAAGGTCAGAAGATACACCGAACAAGATGGAATTAATGTCAGCTATTTTCATCTTACATGGATAGATCAACATCTGGGCATAGGAACCAATGACGGCCTTAAAAAATTATCGCTAAGTGAGGACTCTATAATCGATGACCAAAGTTTAGGGGAAATCTTCAATGGCAAAGAAAAGCAAATCTGGAAGGTATTTGGTTTTGAAAATCAAGAATACTGGGTAGTAATGAAT
>DAINOB010000098.1:0-8065 GCA_036735585.1 Cytophagales bacterium
CGTATTCGGAGAGTAAGTAAGGTTTGCACTACAAGCGAGACGCTTGCAACAGTTTTTGAGAAAAATGTAAAATAAAAACCTTTTAGCAATTATGAGTCAATATGAGAAGTTGCTTTTAAAGATTTTACGCGGAAGTTCGGATAAAAATATTGATTTTGAGGCTCTACGCAAATTATTGCAGCGATTGGAATTTGACGAGAGAATAAAAGGGAGTCATCACATATTCACTAAAGATGGGATTGAAGAGATCTTGAATCTTCAATCAAAATCTGCAAAAGCTAAACCTTATCAAGTAAAACAAGTAAGAAACATCATATTGAATTATCAATTAAATTTGGGAACAGATGAAGAATAGCTTTAAATACGAGATCATCATTTATTGGAGCAAAGAGGATGATGCTTTTATCGCAGAAGTGCCTGAACTCGCAGGCTGTATGGCTGATGGGAATACCTATCTGGAAGCATTAAAGAATGTGGAAGAAGTTATTGAAGAATGGATTGAAACAGCACATTTGAAAGGTAGAGATATCCCACCTCCAAAAGGGAAATTGATTTATGCCTGATAGGAACCACGAAGTTCCTTGCCCTTATTGGTGTTTAGCGTGGCACTTCGTGTATTTCACTAACACGAGTGTTTTTACTCCAATTTTTATCATCTATACTAATAGTTCAAGTATAGTTATACCACCAGAAAGAATCAATATTTAATCTTAAAGGTCAACGCACAAGATGTCACCCCTCTGGGGCTTTATTTATTGGATTATCATTTATTAAGAAGATTTCATCCCTACGGGACTAAAATGCAGGGCCCATGTTGGTATTGACTATGGTGCTGTGCATGGTTCACCAACAAAAGTGTACTCCAAAGGGCTTGTACTATTTGATTAACTTAATTATGATACAAAATCGCGCATCAAGTTGAAAGAATTCTGTTTTGATAAGATCGTTAGAATACAAGTTGAACGGTAGCAGCTCAAAAATTAGACTGCTTCTTTGAGGATTTACCCTTATTCCAGTACCAAGATAAGCACCAACATTATAAATGTTAAAGTAAGAATTCAGAGTAAGGCCTTTTACTCCATCTCTAATGTACCCTGCCAAATTGTTGAATACGAGCCCTGTACCAATTACCAAAGAAACTGAACGATATCGGATGACATCTGCATAAACTTTAGGACCAAGACAAATGGAATGAAATGACTGATCAGCTCCACCTGTTTGCCTTTTGGTGTTGTAGGAGCCCAGGTTAAGTTGAACGCTTAATCGAAACCTTTTCTTATTGCCCAACTCGTGATTTACCCCACAAATAAAAATGCCCCCAAATCCACCAATAGCGCCATACTCAGCTTCTCCAATACCTATTCCGTATAATATACTCGTTTTTCCAAACTCCTTGTTTTGGCCTTGTACAAGCAAAGTGGAGAACAGCATGATAAATGTTAGGAGAAAATTTAGTGTCCGATTCATTGAACTATATAGCTTGTAAGTCAAAAATAATGATGATCTCCCAACCTAATAGCTTTGATAACGAAGTATTTTTTTGCGCACTTCCTTCGTCCTCGTTGATATTAACGGTGGCACTGTCTGAGGTTCACCAACAAGAGTGGTTTAGCTCCAATTTTTATGCGGGACTAAAATGCAGAGCCCTTCATGGGATTGAGGGGTGCTGTGAAGTTCATAAATGATATTGAGGAGAAGTGGCGTAGATGAAAAAAGCTCCAGAGGAGCGAAATCATAATAGAAAAATATAGTACAATAAAACCAAAGCTCCAGAGGAGCGACACAGTGATTCTCGGCCTTTATCGTTGTGAGGTAGACCAAGGGAAGAATAGGCGATGGTGGTAGTAGTAAATTTTTGAGTCAAAAGGCTTTAAGCTGTCATAGTACGTGCCCAACTTCATCCAGGTCTCCTCGTACATTCCTCAGCAGCTTTAGCCTTGTTGATATTTAGGGTGGCACTGTCTGAGGTTCACCAACAAGAGTGTTTTTACTTCAATTTTTTATCAGCGAGGCTAATAGTAAAAACCAAACACCCAATGCGCTAAACAACTTTCCCATTTCTGAAAGTTATCTTTGAATGCAAAAAATTGGAAGATATGCCGCAAAAAGAAGCCATAAGAATCAATAAGTTTATCAGCGACAGTGGCTTATGCTCCAGGCGGGAAGCAGATAGGTTTATAGATCAGGGTAAAGTGATGCTCAATGGCAGAAAAGCCTCCGTTGGTGACCTTGTAGGCATAGGCGACAAAGTGAAAGTGAATGGTCATGATCTGGAGCCGAGAGTAGGTGAAGCGTTGGTTTTTATTGCACTTAACAAGCCCAAAGGCATTACTTCAACCACCGAGAAAAGCGTATCAGACAACATTGTCGATTTTGTAAATCACAGCAAACGCATTTTCCCTATTGGCAGACTTGACAAAGACTCGCAAGGTTTGATCTTTTTGACCAACAATGGAGACTTGGTGAACAAAATCCTTAGGGCCGGCAATAAGCATGAAAAAGAATACCTCGTAACCGTTGACAAGCCGATAGATGACAAATCGCTAATGTCAATGGCAGAGGGAGTGCCAATGATGGGAGTGACTACCAAAAAATGTAAAATGTTTCGAGAAGGTGCCAACAGCTTTAGAATCATATTAATTCAAGGGCTGAATCGCCAAATACGGAGAATGTGTGAGCATTTTGGCTTTGAAGTGACCCGCTTGGATAGAATACGAATCATGCATATAGGGCTGAAAGGACTACCTACAGGAGATTGGCGAGACCTTACCGAGTCAGAGTTAAAAGAACTTTACAGGCTCATCGAAGATTCATCCTCCGATGTCCCGGAAAAAAAGAAAGCGGATTTAAAATCTAAAAGGCCTCAAAACTTAAAGCAAAACGCGGAAGGCAATCCAGATAGAAGGAATCGTGCAAAGGGGTTTACCAGAGCCTCCAAGTTTACCGATTCATCAAAAAGAAAAAGCGATTCACGACCCACCAAAACCGGAGGAAGAAGTAATAGTGGCAATAAAAGGGAGAAAAGGTAATTCTATAGTCTAGCCCTTTTTGGTATTGCGGGTAGCCTTGTGGTGGTTGTTTCGGGTCTTGTCTTTCCACCTAATAGAGTAGGAAAATGAGAAATGGATTCATTTATCTCAAACATGCATCCAGCTGTGTGAATAGATACAAGACACTCTCGCTAGATGTTTGTTTGAAATCTTCAGTTAGTGCCTGCCAATTTCAACCCCACAATTGATTCTGATAATTTATAAAAAAATCTTTGTTAACTTTAAATCAACAAATCTATTCCCATATGACCCTTAGACCTTGGCTCTCTGTTATACTATTTGTTAGTACATTTTCAATAAGTAGTCGTGCTCAATTCTCCCAGCCTGGGGAACTTGATACCACCTTTAATTTTGGGCGTCCCCATAGTTTTTTTTCCAATTTAACTAATCTTCAGCCTGGCGAAGGTGCAAATAACACCATTTTTACACAGTATCTACAGCCTGATGGCAAGGTTCTGGTGGGTGGAAAGTTTACTTCATACAACGGTACATTCCGAACATGTATTGCCAGACTAAATGTGGATGGAAAACCAGATGTGACTTTTAACCTGGCAGTTGTAACCGGTTTATTTTTTCCTGCCGTAAATGCTATGGTAATGCAACCTGATGGGAAGATTTTAATTTCAGGAGAATTTTCTGCCATAAACGGGGTCTCTAGAAACGGCATCGCCCGTTTAAATGCCAATGGAAGTTTGGATAATTTTTTTAATCCTGGCTCAGGTGCAAATCTTAAAATTCAATCTCTTGCCCTTCAGCCTAATGGCAAGATTCTGATTGGAGGAAGTTTCACCAGCTTTAACGGAACTCCTCGAAACCGTATTTCCCGCCTAAATGAAAATGGAAGCTTAGACAATACCTTTAATTCCGGTACCGGATCAAATGGCATTGTGAATTCTCTTGCTCTACAATCAGGTGGCAAGATTCTGATCGCTGGGGATTTCAATAGCTATGATGGTATTGTAAGAAACAGAATTGCAAGATTGAATTCTGATGGAAGCTTAGATACTACTTTTAATTCAGGCAATGGGGTGAATAGCACTATTCATTTCCTTATACTTCAAGCGGACAACAAAGCGCTTATTGGAGGGGATTTTACAACCTTTGATGGCTTTACCCGCAATAGAATCGCGAGATTGAATACTGATGGAAGTTTGGATGTTTCTTTCGACTCTGGTACAGGCGCGGATAATGGAATTTTCTCTATCGCAATACAAACAGACAACAAAGTTCTTATTGGTGGGAATTTCACAAGCTTTGACGGCACTCCTAGAAACCGTATTGCCCGCCTGAATGCAGACGGCAGTCTTGATTCTACTTTTAATCCTGGAACAGGGGCAAACAGCTCTGTTAATTCCGCGGTTCTACAAATTGACGGCAAGGTGCTGATTGGAGGAAGCTTTTTGACCTACAATGGTACTGGCGGCAATCATCATGCACGTTTAAATACTGATGGCAGCCCGGATGTTGATTTTAATCCAGGAACAGGGGCTAATAGCACCATTTGGTCAATAACTCAGCAACAAGATGGAAAGGCACTAATTTGTGGATTTTTTAGAAGTGTTAATGGTGTTCCCAGAAACCATATTGCTAGGGTGAACTTGGATGGCAGCATAGATTCCACCTTTAACTCCAACTTAGGAGCTAACCTCCCTGTATTTTCTTTGGTAGTTCAACCCAATAGTAAGATAGTAATCGGAGGCGATTTTACCAGCTACAACGGAACTCCTCGAAATAGGATTGCTCGCCTAAATTCGGATGGCAGTTTGGATACGGTTTTTGACCCAGGTTCAGGTGCAAATGGCACTATTAATTCACTTATTCTTCAATTAGACGGGAAAGTATTAATAGGAGGCAATTTTACCAACTACAATGGAACTGTACGAAACAGGATTGCTCGCTTGAATGCTGACGGCAGTTTAGATACTACCTTTAGCCCTGGATCAGGTGCGAATATGGAAGTTTATTCACTTGCAATCCAACAGAACGGAAAAGTGCTTTTAGGTGGAGCATTTTTTGAATATAATGGCACGACCCAGAGGTACCTAGTCAGAGTGAATGCTGATGGAAAATTGGATTCGACCTTTAACACTGGCACAGGTCCTAGCAACATTGTCAACTCTTTTGCCCTTCAACAAGATGGCAAAATATTGATTGGCGGATATTTTATAGACTATAACAATACTTCCAGAAACCGTATCGCCCGATTAAATGTAGATGGAAGCTTAGATACTACATTTAACCTTGGTGCAGGGGCAGATGGTACTATTCGATCAGTCGCTCTTCAACAAGATGGCAAGGTTCTCATTGCTGGGGATTTCATCAATTACAATAGCACATTTCAACCTCGTTTCGCACGTTTAAATACAAATGGTAGTTTGGATTTAGGTTTCAATACTGGGTCAGGAGCAAGTGGGATACAAATTAATAGCATCGTCTTACAGTCAGATGGAAAGGTGCTCATAGGGGGTGAGTTTTCTCAGTACAACGGAATAAGTAGAACCCGACTTGCAAGAGTATGGGGCGGTAGTAGTACTGTAGGCGTCCCACTTTCTGAGCCTTCAAATCAAATGATTAAACTATACCCCAACCCAACTACAGATAGAATCACTGTAGAAGCTCTAGAACCTTTTCAATACGAGTTATATAGTATTACAGGCAAAAGAGTACAGGCGAAAATAGTATCCCAATCAGTTGCAGAGTTGACGACAGAATTCTTGTCTCCCGGCACATATGTATTAAGAATCATTACCACCAAGGGAGTGGAAACTAGAAAATTGGTAAAAGAGTAAAGTAACGGTTTTCCAGCACAAACGTCTCGATTGGGCCCTTGTGATATGATGCAATTATACATTCCTCAACAGCTTCAAAGGATCTTGGCCCAGCAGCTTCGTCATAGTATGATAGATATCGGGAAGCTCTTTTTTGAAGGCCTCAGACTTTTCAAAGAAGTATTCTACACTCACAGCAAAGAATTCCATGGAGTTGGTAGCCGCATACGCTCTTAAGAAGTCAGATTCTTTGCGTTTAATTCTCTTGAGTTCTACACTGCCTTTTCTAAACCATTCACCCAAAGTCTGATCATTAATAAAATCAAATTCTGCATTGGGGATGGCATTTTCCAGTTTTAAGGCATGCGCCATTTCATGCAAACCCACATTGTAAGCATCGTCACTGTGCAAATAGCCATTGATGAAGTGTTTGAGCGAAAAAATAATGGTGCCATCACTATGCACCGCACCTACAGCCTTGCTTTTTTGTGTCCCCAATCTGAAAAAACCGGGATACACCATGATGGTGTGAAAATGAGGAAAGGACATAGGAGGAAGTCCTAAAGTGAGCTGTACTGCCGATGCTGCAATCAATACTTTGATTTCACGGGTAATATGGAGCCCCTGTCGGCCTTCAAACTGCTTTTCATTTAGAAAGTAAAGGACTCGTTTTATGAATTCCTGTTTCAAGGCAATGTCCAGCAATACATAATAGCGAAAGTGCTTATCTAAGATCGATTGTACCTCTAGTTTGCTTAACGGCTGCCGGTGATCACTAAAGGAAATGAAGGGCTTGACGGTGAAGTATAAATAGATCTCTCGAATGTCTTTATAAGCTCTCCATAAAACCCCAATAATTAAGGGGATAACCACAAAGACAACAATAACAATGAAGACCTCCATGAATGCCTATGGTAGTACTATTTCTATTCAAACGGATAGTGCAGCAAATAATCTTCTTCCAATTTGCAATTGATCCACTCCGTTTCCATGGCTACTCCATACTTTTCATAAAATCGGATGGCATCGGTATTCCAGTCCAGCACTTGCCAGTGTATTTTGCTTACTCCTTTTTCTAGTCCTGTTTTTACGATGGCATCGAGCAGTTTTTTTCCGGTTTTAGAATTGCGAAACTCTGGTTTTACATACAGATCGTCCAAATACAAAGATCTTCCTTTCCAGGTGCTGTAGGAATAGAAATATAGGGCAAGGCCAACCACACCTGTAGAGTGCTCGGCTACGAAAAACTCAAAAGCACCTTCTTTCCATTGCGTGTCCATCAATTCAGGCGTATTGATCACTTCTTGAGGAGCTTTTTCAAATGCTGCCAATTCGCAAATCAAGGCATGGGCAGCAGGCAGATCTTGTGAGGATCCTTTTCTTATCAATATATCCATATTTTAAGGAAGGGTTATTTTATCAAATCCACAATAGGGCTGAAGTACTTTGGGCAAGGCAATATGATCACCATGAAAATTGGCCTCCAACAAAGCAGCCACGATTCTAGGCAAGGCCAATGCACTGCCATTGAGGGTATGCAAAAGTGCAGTTTTCTTATCTTCTGTTCTGTAGCGCAGCTTTAGTCTATTGGCCTGAAAGCTTTCAAAATTGCTTACTGAACTCACTTCCAGCCATATACCCTGAGCTTCTGCAAAGGCTTCAAAATCATAGGTAAGTGCAGAAGTGAATCCCATATCCCCTCCACAAAGTTTCACAACACGGTATTTCAGCTCCAGCTTCTCCAGCAGCATCGAAACATAGGCCACCATTTCTTCCAAGGTATCATAGGATTCTTCGGGCTTCCGGATTTGCACGATTTCTACTTTATCAAACTGATGCAATCTGTTTAAACCACGAACATGAGCCCCCCAGGAACCTGCTTCTCTTCTAAAACACGGGGTGTATCCTACATTTTTGATGGGTAAATCCTTGTCTTCTACAATGGTATCCCTGTAAAGATTGGTGATGGGTACTTCTGCTGTGGGAATGGCATAAAGACCATCTGCTGGCATGTGGTACATCTGGCCTTCCTTGTCTGGAAGCTGCCCTGTGCCGTATCCACTAGCCTCATTGACTAAAATAGGAGGTTGAATTTCTGTATACCCTGCTTTCAGCGCTTCATCTAAGAAAAAATTGATCAGTCCACGTTGCAATCGTGCACCTGCGCCTTTGTACACTGGAAAACCGGCTCCTGTGATTTTCACACCCAATTCAAAATCGATGATGTCAAATGTTTTGATCAGATCC
>DAINOB010000099.1:0-8055 GCA_036735585.1 Cytophagales bacterium
TGAAGGCCTCAATCCAGGTGTCCATGTGCTCTAAAAACTCCAAAGCAGGTCGGAAGGCCCCCACATCCATGGCGCAGAAAAAATGACCTATGCCAAGTCCAACAGGTTGTGCTGCAAGCGGCAAAAAGGCCACAAAAGGAGGTACCCAAGGTCCATAATTGGCACCACTCAGCACTCCAGAAAAAATATCTACTGTGGCTCCTAGGCAGTAACCTTTATGCATACCTCCATCTGCGGTGCTGCCCAGACCTACCAATGCCCCGCCATCTTTTAGTGCATGAGGGTCTGTCACAGGTTGGCCTTCAGCAGATTGAAGCCAACCTTCGGGAGCAGGCTTTTTCTTACGTTGCAGCAGTTCTAATTTTCCATTGGCAGCAGCAGAAGTAGCAAGGTCTGCTACAAAAGGAGGATACTTCCCTGCGGGCACCACAAAGGTTAAGGGATTGGTTCCGAGCATACGTTTTTTTCCTAATGTAGGCGCCACCAAAGGGCTTGCGTTGGTCATACAAATGCCAATCATGCCAACCTCTGCAGCCAGCATGGCATGGTAGGCCCCAATGCCAAAATGATTGGAGTTTTGAACGGCCACCATCCCTGTTCCGGTTTCTTTGGCCTTTTCGATGGCTATTTTCATGGCTGCTGGTCCGGATACCAATCCCAGAGCGGCATCTGCATCCATAGTGGCTACAGAGGCCCGCTCACTCGTAATGCGAAAGGTGGGTTTGGCATTGATTCGGCCAGCTTCGTGTAGACGTACATAGCCACTCAGTCGTGCTACGCCATGAGAATCTATTCCTCGCAGGTCTGCTTTGATCAAAACATCTGCAGCCAATACAGCATCTGATTCAGAGCATCCTATGGCTTTAAAAATGTTTTCAGTGAACCTTCTTAAAGCTTTTTCCGAAAATAGCGCGTCTTTCACCATGGTCAAATCATCTAGAACTAACTTACCCTGCAAGGAAACAATTTTTTTCGTTGGGCATATTCAATTTCCGTACTTTGGCTTGATTTTATCTTCGCAGCTCTCTCTATATGAAGATCAGCCAAACCAGATCCTTACTTATCGTATTTCTATGCCTCTCTTCTTGGCTAGTGTATGGCCAACCCATTCAAGAGGTTCCTCACGTATTAAAAGAAGTGATAGTTTTTCGCAAGACTGCCCAGCTATTTCATGAAGGAAGCACTAGCCTTGGCAAGGGCAAGCATGTGTTGCATTTCAAAGGTATTGCCACGCAGGTAGATGCTGCCACCTTGCAGTGTACCGGCAAGGGAAACGGAATGATTCAATCGGTGAGTGTAGAGCAGAATTTTCTACAAGAAGGCACTGGGATCAAAGACAAATTAAAACCCTTACGCGACAGTATTGCAGCGCTTAAATTCTCCCTCAGCATTATGGATGATAAGCTGGATGTGTTGGCAAAAGAAGAAGGACTGTTGATGGCCAACCAGCGCTTGGGTGGCGAAGAATCTTCTATAAAAGTGGAAGAGCTGATCAAAGCAGCACAGTTTTTCAGAACCAGACTTGAAGAAATACGGACACAGCAAAGAAACCTTAATCAGCAGAAAGCAATACTCTCCGAAAGGCTTAAGCGGTTTGAAGATCAATTACGATCGGAGCAATCACAAAGTGGACAACCATCAATGGATGTGGTGATCGTTTTTCTGGCTGAAACCGAGGGTAAGTTTCAATTCACATTTGACTATACTGCTTATGGTGCTCAGTGGACACCCTTGTATGACCTTAGAGTGCAAGGAGGCAAATCGGAGGTTCAATTGCAGATGAAAGCAAGCATTGCGCAGCAGACAGGGCTGGATTGGTCAAAAGTGCAGCTGACCTTATCCAGTCGCAATCCAACGAAAGGGGGGCAGGCTCCAGAATTGTATCCCTGGAGATTGGACTTCAGACGTATAGAACCCCCTGTCACTATGCAAAGAAGTATGAGAAAGTCCAAGAACGCAGCCGCAGCGGCCTATGCAGGCGCACCTGCTATGGAAGATGCAGAAGAAGTAATGATGGATATGATGTCGAGTTCAGACCTTACTACAGTATCTGAAAATGCTTTGGCCCTAGAATACAATTTAGCTGGCAACCATACCATTTACTCCGGACCCAAAGCCGAAATCCTCGATGTAGCTCGCTATACCCTTCCTGCCAGTTATCAGTATCTTATCATCCCCAGACTTAGCACACAAGCCTACTTAATGGCAAAAGTTACAGGCTGGGAGCCGTACAATCTATCACAGGGGCAGATGTCTATTTTTCTGGATGGATCCTTTACGGGAAGAGCTTTTTTAAATCCCAATCAAGCCACTGATACCTTAGAATTTTCTCTTGGTGTGGATCCGGCTGTGGTGGTCAAGAGAGAACCCATTCAGGTGTTCAATGCCACCAAAACTTTAGGCTCGCAGCGAAGAGTGAGCAGAGGATTTAGGATTACCGTGAAAAATGGCAGAAGCTCCCCCATTATGGTTCATGTGGTAGAGCAGATTCCTCTATCTTCCAACAGTCAAATTTCTGTGAGTCTTACCAAGACCGATGATGGAAATTATGAAGCAGAGCGCGGAGAATTGCACTGGCGATCTAGCCTGGCCCCTGCAGCTTCGTTGTCGCGTGAAGTGTCGTATGAAGTGAAATATCCTAAAGATCAAATAATAGACGGTCTATGAAAAATTGGTGCCTAATTGGGCTTTTGAGTTTCTTGTTGCCCTTCCTAGTGGTTGCACAGCCACTACTGGATGAGGTAGTATCTGTAAATTATATTTTCAGCAGTACCACAGCATCGGAAGATCCTGCTGCCATACAATTGCTTACAGAACATTCTGCACGAATAGCCAAACCCGTAGATTCCTTGCGCTTGCGCATGAATTATGAGCTCATTGTGCGTGTAAATCCCGCAGGCAACAATGCTTCTACTGTTTCTATTTTCTTTCAGTTTAAAGGATTTGCAGAAGATGCGCAGTTTCAAGGCTTGCCCTTTTCCTTTAGGCTCATGCCTATTAAATATAAAGCTGTTTTGGCAGTTCTTGATGGAAATGGAAATATTTCTAGAGAGTATCCCATCGAAGCAGAAGCACTGCAACCCAAAGGATTTATAGCAGATATTCGATTGATGGGCGTGTATATACCGGAAGTAAATAGCCTGACCATTAAGAATCAACTGTTCACCATGCCAGAAGATGTGATTGACAGATATTATGAATTTGTGAATCTGGTTAGCGAATACAAACTGTTGGATGATGACCTTGCCCTTTCGGAGGATATTGTAAATGGGATAGATATCAACGACCCGAATAGTCTGGCATTGAATAG
This sequence comes from Cytophagales bacterium, assembly GCA_036735585.1. GTDB lineage: Bacteria > Bacteroidota > Bacteroidia > Cytophagales > JAIYAX01 > JAIYAX01. The sequence goes on from DAINOB010000099.1 coordinate 3,311, forward strand.
AGATGCACTGGATCAGATGTCCCTGTTTTTAGATGAGGCATCAAGGTCTTCTATCATTCCAGAATTGGGTTTGAGAAGTATAGACCCACTTCAAGTTTTGGATAGAACTATAGAGTTGAGAAACAGGCTCAATGTATTGCAGAGAAGCGTGCAGCGGCAGCTCAGCGGTCTTGACATTAAGCTCTACAATCAAGGAGTTGCCTTTGCAATGAATAACCAACCTGATTCTGCGCGTCTCAGATACCTTTACGCTTTGCAGATCAATCCATACTTCGTGCCCGCCAAAGCAGAATTGGCTTTGAGTCACATGCTGGACAATGATTACCCAAAGGCAGAGGCTATTCTTTTTGAAATATTAAATAAAGACAATCCAGATCCGGCCTCTAAAGAACGGGTCATTTTCTTAGCCAAGGATATTTACAGCTACTATATTCGAGTAGAAGCTACTGAAAGAGCCGCGGGAAATTATGCAAAAGCTTTACAAGCACTAGAGGAGGCAAGAAGAGTGTGTGGAAGTTTCCCACTTGTAACCTGTGATGCCAATTTGTTGGAACGTATGCAAAGCCTTCGAATACTGCAGTATCGCTCACAAGTACAGCAAATGGAACAGCTGATTGCTCAAGGCCGCATGGAAACCGCCTATGCCTATTATAAAGATTTACAGGGCTTCTATTGGCAATTGTATGCCATAGATGTAAGCACCGATTCTTTGTCCACGCCCAATAGCAAGCGAGCCGTGTTGGCTCGTGGACTTTCAGAATCTTCAGAAAAATCCTACAGGGAGGGCAACCTATTTCTGGCTCGTACCGCTGTCATGTCGTCTTCATTGTTAGGCGAAAGCTCTGATGTGGCTGCTAGTGTGCTTTCTGAGGTATTTGCACGATCACTCGAACGTGCAGACTCTACTACCATACTTCCCATTAAAGATGAGTACCTTCATTATTTTGCAGCTTGCGGTTTGCCTTTTCAGCAAGTCTTGTTTAGTAGCTCTACCTGTGAGGATTTTAGAAAGTATGCAAGCCAAGTTGCGGATGCGTACAATGCCCAACGTGAGCGGAAATTTGAACTGGCTGCTCAGCATATGAGTAAAGCTGGTAAATTTATTAGTGCTGCCTCTTGTCCTCTGGTAGTGAATGAGGCTATGTTTAAGGCAAATCTTTGGCAACAAAGGGCTGAATATTATGCCAAAATGAAGCAAGCTGATTCTTCTAGAAATGCTGGTGACCTCGCATCTTTCTTTTTTAGCTATGCAAGGGCAGAAACCAGATTTGTTAATCATGAGCTGTATCTTTTGGGTGTAGAGCATGAGCCCATGACACAGCATCTGCTTCGCTACGCAAAAGACACTTTATATGAGGCCGCAGTATTTTTTGCAGCACAAGGAGCTATTCACAAATCTGTAGGTCTGCTATTGGCCATAGGAGATCACAAACCCCTACGTAAATCGGTAAGGAAACTTCAAGAAAACCTAGGCATCATGGCCGCGAATCTTGAGTATGCAGCATTTCCAGAGGACAATCCCGCTAACCTGATTTCACGATACACCTTTGGGCATCCCAACTTAAAGTTTATGCAGAGAGCTTTGCAAAGACGATGGGATGAGCTTGCCATGAATAGGTAGCCTTTAAGAAAGAGCTTGCACTTCACATCCGATGCAATGCATTATCTTGGCGACCAAAGTTCTTATCGATGCAAAGCGAACCTTTAGAATCTGGCCTTTGGCAAAAATTAAATAATAATTTTCGTTCATGGGCCTATCTCTTCTTTTTGGGATTTGGACTGCTCATGCTCTACCTTGCATTTAAGGATGCAGATCTTAATGCAATTCTGGAGAGCATTCGACAAGCAGATTATCGATGGGTTTCCCTTTCACTGTTTGCTACCTTGGTGTGTCATTTGATCAGAGCCTGGCGCTGGCAATTACTTCTGGAGCCTCTGGATATCAAGCCCGGATTCTTGTATACCTACCTATCCATGATGTCGGGTTATTTTGTGAATACTGCAATCCCGCGGGTTGGTGAGATTACGCGTTGTGCTTTGATCACCAGAAAAACAGGAAAACCCTTTTCATCCGCCTTAGGTACCGTGGTGATCGAACGCCTGGCCGATTTGGTAATGCTTTTTCTGGTCATTGTAATTACACTCATTTGGCAATATGAGCTACTTTCAGGTTTCTTCATGGACCAGCTATTCAGTCCCTTATGGCAAAAAATTGTATCCTTAATCGATCGAGTTCCCTTTTCGGTAATGATCTTGGCAGCGGCAGCTTTGGTGTTTTTGGTCCTGCGCAGGATCATGAAGAAGAAGGGAACTATTGAAGAGAAAAAAGAGGAACTCGGCAAACTAGAACAAATGGCAGAACAGCTGGAACTTGGGCTAAAGTCGGTCTTGAACCTTCGTCACCCCTTTCTGTTTGTTTTTCAGTCTGTACTTATTTGGATCTTGTATTTCTTTATGACCTACCTCTGTTTTTTTGCCATGGAACCCACTACAGGATTGAGCATTGCAGCGGGTGTTGCATTGGTAGGCATAGGGAGCTTGGGCAGGTCAGTGCCAGTGCAAGCTGGAGGAATGGGCGCATACCATTGGATTCTCACTCAAGGATTAATTCTCTATGGCATCGCAAAAGAGGATGGCCTAGCATTGGCTACACTCATTCATGCTGCTCAAACCTTATTTTACCTGATATTGGGAGGATTAAGTCTACTGGTGGTTACAGTGTTTTATAAAGAGGGCAAGAAGTCGCCTCATCCAGCTTAATTTTCTTTTATTTCGATAGTTAAATCCAATGATTGTTTACCTCTTTTCCGAAAACCATTGTTGGATTTATTTATTTTAAATCGTTAATCATGTCATTTCAACTTACTTTTCATGGTGCAGCCCAAATGGTTACGGGCAGCAAGCACCTGCTCCAAACCCCTTCCGGCAAAGAGATTTTGCTGGATTGCGGCATGGTGCAGGGAAGAGGCAAAGAAAGCGATGTACTCAACAGGGATTTTGGGTTTGATCCTATGGCCATAGATGCCCTGATTCTTAGCCATGCCCATATTGACCATAGCGGACTGATCCCGAGATTGGTAAAAGAAGGCTTTAGTGGCCCTATCTTCTGCACCATGCCTACCTTTGAGTTGTGTAAAATCATGCTGGCCGATAGTGCACACATACAGGAATATGAGATTCAGTTTCTCAATAAGAAGAGGTCAAAACAAAAAAAGATGCTTTTGGAGCCGCTCTATGATCAAGAGGATGTAAGGCTGGCGCTCTCCCTTTTTCATCCTTTGCCTTATAACCATAAGCTGGAATGCAGTGAAGAAGTGCATCTTACTTTTTTAGAGGCAGGCCATATTTTGGGTAGCGCAGCCGTTCATTTGGAGCTATTTCATAAGGGCCAAACCAGACGGCTGCATTTCAGTGGCGATGTGGGCCGCTATGAGCATTCCATCCTAAGGCCTCCTGCCCCCTTCCCTCCTAGTGATTACATTATTTGCGAGAGTACCTATGGCGATGAAGACCATGAGCCAGCAGACCAACAGGGTGATAAACTTCGCAAAATTATCATGGAAACCTGTGTAGACCGTGGTGGCAAAGTCATCATTCCTGCCTTCAGTCTAGGGCGTACACAAGAGTTGGTTTTAGAATTGAATAAACTATCAGAAGCTGGAAAAATACCCTCCATCCCCGTTTTTGTAGACTCTCCCCTCTCTGTAAATGCTACCGATATTGTGAAGCGTTTTGCCAATTGCTACAACAACGATTTGAAACAGTATAAACTGGAAGATCCTGACCCTTTTGGTTTTGATCAGCTCTATTATCTTAAAGACAAAGAAGATTCCATGAAGTTGAATCACCTCAAAGGTCCTGCCATCATTATTTCTTCCAGCGGTATGGCGGAGGCAGGGCGAATCAAACACCACCTGGCCAATAATCTCGAAGATTACAGGAACACAGTTTTGATAGTAGGCTACTGTGAGCCCGGCTCATTGGGCGGCAGGCTGGCCAGAGGAGAAAAACAGGTATCTATTTTTGGAGAAATGGTGGGGGTGAATGCCGATGTGCGTGTGATGAAGGAATATTCTGCACATGCCGGACAGTCGGAATTGTTGCGCTATCTAGAGGGACAGGAGCAAGCAAAAACGGTGTTTTTGGTGCATGGTGAAACGGAACCCATGAACATATTAAAGCTTAAACTTGAAACGAAAGGTTTTCGCAAGGTGATAATCCCCCATCAGGGAGAAAGCGTAATCTTGAATTGAAGTTTTTCATCCTTGTCGGCCAATCACTAACTTCCTGCAATGAAACGTAAAGATCGGTATGCTCAATTGATCGAGTATTTTGAAAACAATTTTCCTGCACCGGAGACTGAGTTGCGCTACAACAATCCTTTTGAACTGCTTGTGGCGGTGGTACTTAGTGCTCAGTGCACGGATAAGCGGGTGAATATGGTGACTCCTGCCTTGCTCGAGGCTTTTCCAGATCCTTTTGCCATGGCCAATGCTGATTTCGATACTCTTTTTCCATACATCAAATCCATTTCCTATCCGAACAATAAAACCAAGCATTTGCTGGGCATGTCCAAACTGTTGATTCAAGAGTTTGGTGGGGAAGTGCCAGCCAACCATGAGGACTTGCAAAAACTGCCAGGAGTGGGGCGCAAAACCGCCAATGTGATCCTCAGTGTCATCTATCAGCAGCCCACTATGGCTGTGGATACACATGTATACAGAGTGTCCCGAAGAATAGGCTTG
>DAINOB010000100.1:0-7915 GCA_036735585.1 Cytophagales bacterium
TTGAATAGAAGAATAGAGATTACGGTTTTGTAGTAAATCCCTACTACTACGAGAGAACATAGGGCATGGAATTTGGGGATTTTTGAACCATATTGCAACTATTGGTCTTATAATTTAAACTTCACTGTTATGAAAAAAACAATTTTATTATCCCTTTTTCTTTGGTTCATTCTGTCACAAAGTTCTAATGCTCAAGCATTAAGCGGCAACTATACTGTAGGTGCTGGAGGAGATTATACCACATTTGCTGCAGCAACCTCCGCTCTCCAAAGTAATGGTATAGGAGCTGGAGGTGCAGTATTCAATATTTTTCCAGGAGTCTATACTGAAAACATCAGTCTATCAAGTATCTCTGGATTGTCAGCCTCTAGTAGACTAGAATTTCGAGCTGTTCCAGGCACAGTAGAGATTGTGGGCACAGGCACTACAGCCACCAGCGATGCTGTAATTAATATCAATTCACTCAGTTACATTACACTTTATGGATTGGAAATTAGAGATGGTGGCAGTGTAGGTAGCGAAGTAGAATTCGGCATTCGTTTGATCAATTCCGCAAATGGAGCATGTAGATTTAATATCATTCGCAGGTGTGGAATCACAATGGGAGTAGCAGGCTCAAGGCCCATAGTGGCTACAAGAGGTATTTTAATTACCTCTACAGCTGCCAATGCCACACTTACAAATAATTCAAACCATATTGACAGCTGCATGATTGACAATTCCTCATGGGGTATTCAAATCAGAGGAAATGCAAACCTATTCTCAGGAGCAATAATTCAAGCAGATTCAGGAAATAGGGTAACCAATTCCTCCTTCGGCTCTCGCAGAGCATTAGGGCACTCTTTAAGTAGTGGGGCATTGGCTATTAATTTCCAAGCCAACAGGCGATTTGAATTTACCAACAACGTAATTGACAGCGTTTTGAACGACAATTCAGCACCAATCCTGCCGGTTGTCACAAGTGGTGTAAGCTTGGATCAAGGGTCAGGCTTCATTGCAAACAACATAATCAGAAATGTGATTTATGAGGGAACTGTGGGATCTACCATTGGTATACGTGCTAGTATTATCTCTGGAGATACACTCACAATAGCAAACAATCTGATCTATAACCTAAGAAGAAGCAACTTTACTGCTTCAACTACAGATCCAAGTTTGAGCCTTCAAGGTATATGGATTTTTAGCCAGGCAAGCAGCAATGGCTACTGCAGAGTATGGCACAATACTGTATGGATGAATAGTTCTGGTGCCTTTAGTTACTCTAGCGGAGGTGTTCAGCTCATCGGAGGATCATCAGGACAATTTCCTGCTGAAATAAGAAACAACATTATTCTTAACACTATTTCCACATTATCTACGAGTTACCGTGCTTTTGCACTAGTGGATGGAAATACTTCAAGAGGTTTTCTAAGAGCCAACCACAATATTCTATACGCAAATGGTCAAAATGGATACCTAGGGGTAATAGGTAGGGAATTGGGAGGTACAGAGCAATTCACCAATGACATCAATCTATGGCCAGGAATATCATCAACAGACAGCAATAGCAGATCTTTTTTCCCAGCATTTATAGATACTGCCAGTCGTGATTTCGATATAGACTGGACAGCCGTAGTTGATACCGCATCCTATCAAGCACCAGTATTAGCCGAAGTAAACAATGACTTACTTGGCAGAACCCGTGACTCTTTATTGGTTGTTATTGGAGCATTGGAGCCAGCATTGGGCACTGTAGCAGGCGTTTTACTTCAAGAAAAGTTGGAATTATCAATTGATATATTCCCCAATCCTATAAATGAACGTTTCTTTACCATCAAGACAAGTGAAAGTATTGATCAAGTTCGCATAAGTGATATTCAAGGTAGAACCAAAATGACTTGGTCGCAATTGACAACAGAAGGATTAACAAAACAACTTGAAATACCAGAAGGTGAATTAGTACAAGGGATTTACTTCTTGCAAATCCAGCAAGGTGATAAGGTTTATCATAAAAAACTCATATACCAGCCCTAAGTACCAAAATCTACGCTTTAGATAAAGAAGGCTTCCACTTTGTAGGAAGCCTTCTTTAATTTTATTAACTCCCTGACATAGTGTGAGATGTTGTGATTTTCTCTACCTTGTACTATCTAAACCTACTGATGTTATGAGAAAATTTATACTTATCCTAGGAGCATGCTCCTTAGTGAATTTTTTGGCTACTGCTCAACTGAGCCAATCCTCATGGGGCCCTGATGCCTTTGGATACACTGCCAACACTACTGCCTATCAATGGGTAGAAATCAACAATCGGCCTGGAACCATTACAGTAACTGCTATGGGCGATGATGATTCAAAAGGACCCTTTCAAATAGGATTTCCTTTTCATTATTACTGGTCTGATTATCAAGAGGTACGCATAGGATCCAATGGTTGGGTAAGCTTTTCAAATGTTTCAAACATAGCATCTTGCTTTCCAACCATTCCACAACAGGGAGGTGTTGCAGATAATTTTCTAGCCCCGTTTATGGTAGACCTTAATCCAGCAGGAATTCCTCCCACAGGCACCATTCGCTATTGGTCTAATTTCTTCGACTCCTTTGTGATTACCTATCAAAACATTCCCTTTTGGACCAATAATTCAGCTGGACAAATTGGCTCCAATACCTTTCAGGTAGTACTGAATGGGGCTGACAGCAGTATCCGCTTTCAGTACAATACTATGAGCAACAACTTTTATCAAGGTTGTGCTTCTGATTTGGTGATTGGTTTTGAGAATGTGACAGGGGCATTGGGTCTTCAAATGGGTGTAGAGCAGGTTCCTACAAATAACACTGCTATTCGCATCCAGAGGCCAGCATCTACTTCCTTTACCGTCCCAGATGCCACAATTCAATGGGCCCTCAATACCCAAAGTGGAGGTCAGTTTTTTCCAGCCAATCAATTGCCTTTCCCTCAAGCCAACGTAAAAAATGTAGGAAATACTTCGATCACCAATAATATATCCGTAGTAGGCACCTTGAGAAATGCTTCAAATGCCATCGTATGGACCGAAACCTCTTCATTGCCCGGAGGATTGTTAGCAGGTTTTGATCAAACCATTTTCTTCTCTACCCAACCCAATGTATCCACGCCTGGGATTTATAGACTCGAAGTGGCTCTTACCAATTCTCAAGATATCAATCCCTCTAACAATTCTAGAGTTGTAGAAGTAGTGTTATTATCAGCAACTGCTGACAGTGTTTTACTCAGCTATGCTTCACAGGGGATGCCTACAGCCAACCAAAGCTGGTCTGGAGGCGATCAAGATGATGGCATGGGCATTTACATAGAGCCTCCCTATTATCCTGCTTATTTGCGCAGTGCTCAGTTATACATCAGAGGTACTTCTGCCGCAGACACTTTTTGGGTGAAAGTGTACAACGACAGTGGAACACCTGGCACTGTTATCGATAGTGTGGTGGTACTTCCTTTCACCTATACCCCGGAGTCTTGGGTTACTGTACCGCTAAATGGATTTCCTATAACCTTTGGAGGATTCTATGTGGCATGGTTTCAGGGTGGGGCTATAGCACAGCTGGGTTCTGAGACCTCATTGCCAATCTCCAGAAGATCGTATGAGATTCTCTCGGGCTCATGGTCTGAGTTCAGAGAAAATACCACCAAAGATTTGTTGATCAATGTTTTTGTAGCCAATCAGCCTCCAGTTGCGGGTTTTAATTCTAAGGGATTTACCCATGAAATCAATGCCTTTCCAAATCCAGCAAAAGATTGGATTAGAATCCATCATTCTGGAGGGATACCTGAAACATACCGTTGGATTTCAATAACTGGAGCGGAGGTGATGCAACAAAAACACTCTTTAAATACAGAAGCAGAATTCAGTGATCTGGATATTTCCTCCTTGACGCCTGGTGTGTACTTTTTGGAATTAATCCACCAAAAAGGTGTGGATCGCATTCGCGTAATCAAAGAATAACCGAATCATTCATAGCGCTAAATAAATGAAATGCGATGTGAGGGTACATCAACTGAGCTTTTTGCAAACCTGAACACTCAAATTTTGGTTAAGGTGATGTGCTAAAAATTGCTTGGTCGCCAATCTATGCCCATCCACTGCCTGAAGGGCATAGATTCCCGATGGAAAAATATAATCTTCTGCCAGAGCAACTGCTTCATGAAGGAACCGTAAGCGCGTCAAATTTCTTTGAGCCTCTGCCAATCTCAGAAGAGCAGGTATTGAGCATCCATAGCATAGACTATTGGCTTAAACTAAAACACAATACCCTAAGTCCCGCGGAAATTAGGAAAACAGGCTTTCCTCTCAGTCAGGAGCTCATACACAGAGAACGGGTGATTATGCAGGGCACTGTTGATTGTGTAGATCATGCATTAATGCATGGAGTTGCCATGAACATAGCTGGAGGTACGCACCACGCCTTTACGGACAGAGGTGAGGGGTTTTGCTTGTTAAATGATATCGGATTGGCTGCAAATCATTTCCTTCAAAGCCATCCAGGCGAAAAGGTACTGGTAATAGATCTTGATGTGCATCAGGGCAACGGCACCGCAGAAATCTTTAAAAACGAGCCTCGGGTATTTACCTTTAGCATGCATGGAGGCAATAACTATCCCATGCAAAAAGAAAAGTCTGACTTAGATATCCCTCTTCCTGATGGCATAGAGGACAAAGAATATCTGGAACTACTGGATATTCATTTGCCTCAACTTATTGCTCAAGTAAAACCTGCATTAATCTTATACCAATGTGGAGTAGATATTTTATCTACGGATAAGCTTGGTCGATTGGGTGTAAGCAGAGAGGGTTGCAAAGAGCGGGATCGGAAGGTTTTAAGTCTGAGTAAACAGCATAAAATCCCATTGGTAGCAAGTATGGGTGGTGGCTACTCTCCCCGTATTTCAGATGTGTTGGAAGCACATGCCAACACTTTTAGATTAGCTCAGGAACTGTTTTTCTGAAATTTACCATTAAATATCCCTTTTCTAATATCAATCCTCCATCATCTGGGTGATGTCAAAAAAGCCACCTGTTTTCCTCAGCTTTCGGAAGATTTCAAACTCCAAGTTGTATTGAATTTTTAAAAAGTTCTCCAATACTTTATTCTTCATTTTGACTTCATTTTCAAAAAGCTCTTTTAAGGCTTCTTGTGGGAAAATATAAAGGGTAAGCTTCTCTGATCGGGCAATAGCATTAAATATCCTTCGGGTATTTGGTAAAAGGCCAGCTTCTCCGAAAATACCAGTTTCGATTACCGCTTTTACAGGTTCAAATGCATCATCTCTTTCGAAGCAAAGCTCTACCCTACCTTGTTTTACAACATATATAGCCAATGCAGGATCATTTCTAAAATAAATCACCTCTTCTCTAGTGTACTCTCTTTCATGCATTTTCTGAATAAGAAGCAATAATTCTTTCTTCTCCAATCCTTTGAACAGTGGAGTATGACCCAGAAAACGAATATAGCTTAACTCCCTAGCGGTGTAGGTTCTTTTGAAAGGATTTAGCCATTTGAGCTGCATAAAAATTCTATAATTTCAGTGGTGTGGGGATCAATTGCAGCTTTTGAACCAAGACGGTGTCCAAGTATCCAAAATATATCTGAATCAGAGCACAGAACCATGGTTTTAGCTTTATCCAAGATATTGATTTTTCTGTTAATCAAAAGGTCACTTACTTTCTGCTGCCCTTGCATTCCCAAAGGAACGAACTTATCCCCCGCTCTCCAAACACGCACAGTAAGGGGCCAACTTAGTTTTGAGGCATCCAGCCAAACATGATCAGGGCTGACAGGAAACTGCATTGGATCTTTGGCAATGATTTTTTTCCATTGCAACAACGAGCCATTTGGCAAAGACAGACTCCCCTCTTTTTTATCCAAAATATACTCCTGAAAATGGACAGAATTGACTGTTGAAACCATCAACTTATCTCTATCTACTACAGCTTTATAAGAACCTGCTAGTTTCTCTGCTCCTACATGCCCCAAGGCTGACCAAAGATCATTTGCATCCGTGGAATTAAACCCAAAAGGTAGAATAAGGTGGTAGAGTAAATCCCTGCCAAACGAAATACGCTGCAACAATGGAATGTCAATCGAAATACCTTCATTGGAGGATTTAGACACCTTTCTTTCAAGGAATTGCAAACCCACTTGAGCGAAATAGGCATCAGATTGTATATGTTCCCCACTTCGCACGATAGATTTGGTTATAGTAGGAATCATTGATTTTAAGATAGGAAATACCTCATTTCTTATTCGATTGCGCCTGTATTTGTTGGATTGGTTGCTCTGATCTTCTCTCCAGGGCACCTGATGCTGAATGGCGTATGAGGCAATTTCTTCTTTCGTAATATTCAAGAGGGGTCTTACCAGCCGACCTCTTTTGGCAGACATTCCTTTCAGACCTTGCACTCCTGATCCACGAATTAAATTCATTAAAATAGTTTCTGCCTGATCTTCTGCATGATGGGCAGTGAGTACCTTGTTTAATTGATGTTGAACCATAATTGATTGGAAAAATTGATACCTAATCTTTCTGGCTTTCATCTGAATGCTTCCATTGACTGCTTTCCAATCCGCAGTAGAAACTTTGTAAACATGGCAAGGGACTTGATTTTCCTCACAAAATCGGAGCACCAGCGCCTCATCTTGGTTGCTATCTTCATCACGAAGCCCATAATTGACATGTGCCACCATGATATCAAACCCAGCGTGATGCATGGCATGCAGCAACACCATACTGTCCTGACCTCCACTTACCGCCAACAGTAAGCGCTCATCCTTTCCGATCAAGGTTGACTTTATAATCCTTTGCTCTAATGACAGGGGCTTAGACACTTTCTATAAATTTGGTCTAAATTTGGCTAAATATCCAATTTTTCTTCCAACCCACTTGAGACATCATTTTCTAACAGTAGTCTTTTGCCTGTGCTGCTTGCCAAGCCTTTTATGGTCTCAAGAAAACTCTAATCGCGTAGAGCTAGTAAAATGTGATGCACTGGATGGTGGTACCTTCAACAATCAAAACATTATCAAGCTGTTAGGCAATGTGGTATTCCGTCAAGGCGATACGTACATGTATTGCGATTCGGCTTACCAGTATAAAGGTTCAGGTAAACTGGAAGCATTTAGCAATGTACGCATTGAACAGGGCGACACCTTGAGAATCTATGGCGACAAAATGGTGTATGAAAGCGAAAAACGCAATGCTACATTGATTGGCCGTGTAAAATTGATCAACAAGACCACCACACTGGAAACCAACAGATTGGATTACGATCTGAATACTCGAACAGCTGTTTATCAAACAAAAGGTGTGATCACAGATGCCGGTAGCCGACTTGAATCAAAAAAGGGGCGCTATGAGGCCAAATCTGAAACCATGTATTTCCGAGACTCAGTGGTAGCTACAGACAAGGATTCGCGTATAGAAACCGACACCATGATATATCTTACTCAAATTAAAAAAGTAATTTTTGTAGGGCCCACAAGAATTTTTGATCAAGATGGGGTGCTGTATGCTGAGGAAGGGTATTACTTCCTTGAAACCAAGATATCAGACTTTAGCGGTCGCGTAACACTGGAGACAGAATCGTACTTTTTAAGTGGGGATCGAGTAAGATACGACCAACTGAATCAATTGGGATTTGCCTATGGGAATGTGAAAATGGTTTCTAAATCAGATCAATTGGTAGTACATGGCCAAGAAGCCCGTTACAACAAATTTACAGGCATTACCAAAGTGTATGGCGATCCATGGATGGAGAACTTTATGGAAAAGGATACCTTCTTTTTAGCCTCCGACACCATGATATCTATAGATAGAAAAGCTGATAATGTGCGGTACCTCACTGCTTATTACAATGTGCGTTTATTCAAATCTGATATGCAAGGCAGAGCAGATTCTATCATCT
>DAINOB010000101.1:0-7855 GCA_036735585.1 Cytophagales bacterium
GCCTCATTGCCTTTGATGGGAATAAAAGCAGACATGCCTCCCATTGCATGCACTCCTCTCTTATGACAAGTGTCTACAACTAGCTTGGAATATGCCTCCATGAAAGGACTTTCCATGGTCACTTGGCTTCGCTCTGGTAGAACATATCCAGACAGTTGATTCAGTTTCTTGATGTATGAAAAAATGTAATCCCATCTACCGCAATTAAGGCCAGCGGAATGCTCTTTTAACTCGTACAATATTTCGTCTAGCTCAAAACTTGCCAAAATAGTTTCTATCAAAACAGTGGCTTTGATAGTACCTGTTGGAATTTCTTGAGTCCGTTGAGCAAATTCAAAAACTTCATTCCAAAGTCTTGCTTCCAAATAACTTTCCAGCTTAGGCAGGTAGAAATAGGGAGCGCTTCCTCTTTGGATGAGTGTATTCGCATTGTGATAAAAGTACAATCCAAAGTCAAACAGACTTGCTGAAATGGGTTCACCATCTATTAGAAAGTGTCGTTCTTCCAAATGCCAACCGCGAGGGCGCACAAAAAGGACTGCAATATTTTTATTCAATTGGTATGCTTTACCCGTTTCTGGACTTTTAAATTCTATTGTTCTGTCCACCGCGGCTTTCAAATTAATTTGACCTTCTATCACATTAAGCCAAGATGGTGCATTGCTGTCCTCAAAATCTGCCATGAACACTTTAGCACCAGAATTCAATGCGTTTATGATCATTTTTCTGTCTACAGGTCCGGTTATTTCTACCCTTCTATCTTGAATATCTGATGGGATAGGTGCTGCCTTCCAATTGCTCTCACGTAGGTGCTTAGTTTCATCCAAGAAGTTTGGTAATTCGCCTCTATTGATCCTTTGCTGACGTTCAACCCTTTTTTGTAAAAGAATTTTCCTTTTGTCATTGAACTTTAGATGCAATGCTTTGAGAAACTTGATGGCATCTGGTGTGAGTATCGATTGATGTGACTCCTCTATTGGCTGTGTTACTGTAATACTTTCAACTGCTTCCGTAATCATGGTGTCTTGATTCTAAAATTTACGCTAAATAAATAAAAAAATAATAAAAGCGAAAATTCGCTAATATTTATTTTCTCATATATCCTCGTAGCTTTGAACCTATGCTCTCAGCAGGTCAGTCAGTTAAGTTCATTTTTGGTTACAAAGTGCGTCAACTTAGACAGCATAAGGGATTGTCTTTTGCGGAATTATCTGAGAAAACAGGATTATCCATTTCATTTCTCAATGAGATTGAGAAAGGGAAAAAGTATCCCAAGGCGGATAAAATTATGTCCTTGGCAAAGGCTCTCCAAGTAGATTACGACACACTGGTAAGTATTAAGTTTGATAACCAGCAAGATGGATTGGCTATTTTGCTCAACAGTCCATTCATCAAAGATTTTCCGATTGAATTTTTTGGAATAGAGCCACAGAAGCTTCTTGAGTTGGTAGGAGAGGCGAGTGACCGGGTTACCGCATTTATTCAAGCAATAGTGGAAATGGTGAGAAACTATGATATCACTAAAGAACGATTCTATCATTCGGCATTGCAGGCCTACCAAGAATTGAATAACAATTATTTTGAGGAGCTAGAAGATCAAGTAAGGGCATTTAAAAAGCATTTTAACATTCCTGAAACTATACCTGTCGATAGAAAGTACTGGTATGATCTACTTGAAAATGAATACGGTATTAAGATAAACAAGTCATCCATGCCTAGAATTCCGGCATTGATGCATATTCGATCTCATTTCCAACCCAGTTCAAAAACATTTTATCTCAACAGCGGCTTGAATTACAGCCAAGTCGGTTTTTTACAATGTCGCGAACTTGCACTTCAGTTCTTAAAGCCTAAGGAACGACCTTTTCAAACACCACCCATAGAACTCAATAGCTTTGAAGTGGCTTTAAACAACTTCAAAGCATCCTATTTCGCAGTAGCATTGTTGATGGATGAAAGAGAAGTTATTCGGGATATTAGAAACTTGGCAAAGGTTAAAGAATGGAGTCCAGAACTTTATACAAACATGCTGACTAAGTATGAAGCTACGCCAGAAATGCTCATGCAAAGACTAACCAATCTTCTCCCAAAGCATTTTGGAGTGCAAAATCTTTTTTTTCTACGATTTATAGGAGTACCTTCTAAAGGCCTGTACCATTTAACAAAGGAATTGCACTTATCAGGTCAACACAATCCACATGCAAACCACCTCAATGAGCATTACTGTCGTAGATGGGTTGCTATTAATTCTATAGAACATCTACACAAACATAATGTAGGGGATAGCTATGTGGCCACTCAGCTCTCTTCTTATTTAGACAGTGAAAACAAATATTTCTGCATCAGCATTGCAAGACAAAATGTTTCTGATCCATCAGAATACATCAGTGTTACCATTGGTTTTTTGGCCGATGATGAATTGACCCGAAGGATATCCTTTGTAAAGGACAAGAACATTACCGAGAAAACCGTACACACTACCTGTGAAAGGTGTCCTTTGTCAGACTGTATGGAAAGAGCAGCCCCTGCTATTTTGATGGAAGAAGAAGTAATGTCAGAGAAAATACTTCATGCTTTAGAACAGCTCTAAGCGAAGACAGTAACTAAGTATTGTATAGTTCACTATTTAAAAATTTATACACTTGTAGATTGTAAGCTGCACTATGTTCTAGGTGAGGCATGTGTCCACAGTCAGGGTATAGGATTACTTCAGCTTTAGGAATTTTGTGCTTTACCGTGTCGACTAGATCCTTCATGTTATAATGGTGGATCAATCGGTTAGGAATCAGCTTGTCTTCTAAGCCTAAAAATATTTGTACAGGGATTTTTAATTTATGGAGGTCATCAAACACAGGACATTCCAGCATACCTTTCATAGACTTTTGAATGATTTGTAATGGATTTGCGAGCATTTTTTCTGTGGCTTGTTTTAATTTTTTAACCATTTCTTTTTGTACTTCATGCTCTACTTTAAAAAAGTAATGATTGAAGGTGGGAACCAGTTTTTGAAAATTGCCTGTAGAATTCAGCTGCTTCTTATTGCCTGACAGTTCGATTAAGAATTTAACCTCCTCATTTGTAAATGTTTCTAAACCAGCAGGGGCGGAGAGCGAAAGGCTTTGGAGGCCACTCTTTGAGTATAGGGCCATATACAGAGCAATGTGCCCACCCAAGGAATGCCCGATTAAATGAAAAACCTTAATTGAAAGATGATCTAGAAGTGCACGAACAGTTTCGGCATAGGCTTCTACAGTAAAGGTATGATTGCCTTGTGATGATAATCCATGTCCTGGCAAATCAATCAGAATACACCGATAATAGTTACGAAAAAAACTAATAGTACTCTGCCAGCTATGCATAGAGTCTGTAAGGCCATGAATCCAAACGATGGTTTCCTTTCCAGCTTGTGTATCCATATAGGAGATTTGCTCCCCAAATGGCCCGATATGGTGTTCTACTGTACTTTTACTTTCCATAAAAAAAAGTCTTCGTCCAGCACTATTGCGTGAACGAAGACCTTTATACTTTTAATATATTTTATTTTGAGTGGTCTTTAAACCATTTAGCTATGGTAGGACTCAATTCTTTTTGAGATCGTCCACCAACAAAAACACCTATATGACCTCCAGGGAATTCATAAAGTGTTTTATCCTTTGATCCCACATGGTCATTCAAAGGGATGGAAGCACTTGGTGGCACTAAATGATCCTCAGCAGCATAAATATTGAGTAAAGGCATAGTGAGATCCTTCAAAGAAACTTTTCTTCCTGCGATTTCAAGTTCACCTTTGATCAATTTATTGCCTTGATAGAGATCCTTAATGAATTGTCTGTAGCACTCACCAGCTTGGTTTGGGCTATCGGCAATCCATTTTTCCATTCTTAGGAAATTCATCAACTTATCCTTATCCATCATGGTGTCGGGTAAGTTGTGGTATTTCTTCACTTTACCCAATGGTTTTAGCATATCGAAACCGAAGTTCAAAAACTCTCCAGGAATCACCCCACCATACCCATCTACCACAGTATCGATATCAAGGTCTCTAGACCATCGGAAAAGTAGTCCATCTTCTGTATCAAAATCAATTGGTGTTACAAGAGTGACCAAAGCATTTACTTTCTCTGGGTGAAGAGATGAATAAATAGTGCTCAAAGTCCCACCTTGACAAATAGACATCAAATTTACTTTCTCAATTTGATGTTCTTTTCTCACATAGTCCACACAATCGTTGAGGTATCCTTCGATATAATCCTCCATGGTATTGTATCGGTCTACCCTATTGGCATAACCCCAATCGATAATATAAATGTCAAGACCCAATTCCAACAACTTTCTGATCACAGAACGATCAGGTTGTAGATCCAACATATCTTGTCTGTTTACCAACGCATACACGGTAAGCACTGGTATGGGACAAAGTATAGGATTAGGATTCTCGTAATGGTATAACTTGATCTTTCCCGATTGCCAAACTAATTTTTTAGGAGCAGTTGCTACTTCCACCTCCTCCAGCTGGAGGAGGGAAGTGTAGCTCTTCATCAATTTATTGGATACATCGTTTAATTCTTTTGAGAAAGCATCAATTACTTGATCTGGCGAATACATCATAGATGTTAAAGATTAGGCTTTAGCTTTTGAAGAAACTTTTTTAGCGGATTTTTCATCTGAATCAACAGATGTATCGCCCAATTGTTTTTCTAAAGCTCTCACCTTTCTTTTCAATTCGTGTACTGTTTCCAGAAGCTCATCAAATTCAGACTTTGCCACCACAGGATACGGGCTTAAAGCGAATTCCATTTGATTGTTAATAGATTTCTTGATATCAAGGCCCAGGCTCAACATTTCTCCTTGAGTAGCGGAAAATTCATCAGTTGAAAATGACTTTATCATTTTGTCTTCTAAGATTCCCACCCATTTCTGGAAAAACTTATTGAATTCAAGAGGATTTCCTGAAGTTGATTCACTCACAACAGTATCCATCACTTCTTGCAAAGCATGTTCTGAAGCTTTCATAATCATTTGCTGCATCTGAGAGGATTTGGCCCAGTAGCTGGCATATTTTTCTTGAAGATGCATGGCAGACTCAAGCATTTCTTTCTCTTTGCTTGGAGGCATCATTTTGTGGAATGGAGAATAAAACTTCTCGAATTGCTTAGAGAATTCCATGGCCATATCAACTACTGCATTAGGATTCATTTGATTAAATACGGGCATTTGGTGCTGAAAATGATCCATATTTGTCTTGTACTGTTCTGTGGTCTTTTTTGACATGTCATAGAACATTTGGATGTAATGATTCATTTGTGAATACATATCCTTTGCTTTGTCTGGAGAAAGAAACTCAAACATTGTTTCAATCGCTTCTCTATAACGTGTAGGATCAATGCTTTTACGTATTTGATCCATGTCCATTTTACCATCTTTCATCAATTGGTAAACAGGAGCGTAAAATTCTTGCATCTTAAGGTAAGCTCTGTTGGTATCCATAATGCCTGAAAAAACATCTTTACCTAACATACTTGGGATGTTCTTTTGCATGTCTTCAAATGCTTTTCCAAAGCTTCCGTACCATTTGCTGTACGTTTCATTCCACTTGTCGTAAACCTTTCTGGTCTCTTTCAAAAAATCTTCTGGATTAGATGGCATTGATTTTCCGGCATATTGCTGCATATAATCTGTCATCGACTTTGCAAATTCATTTTGCATTTCTTGCCACTGCTTTTGCATATCAGTGCCCATAAATTTCCCGTTGGCTTGGCCAGGGGTGGTAAGGAAATTTGTAAAAAATTGTTTCTGAGTTTCCATCCATTCTTTGAACATATCTGAGGATTTTTCAGAAGTAGTAGAGTTGGAAATTGTTTCTTGGAATTTTTTTGAGGTCTCGAACCAGTTTTGCATTAATTTATTCTGATTTTCGAGCCATGAGTTAAAGAAGGTGTTGGGATTTTCCATGATCGCGAAATTTTCTTTGTTTTGTTATATTTTGTTCTTACCAAAGTTACATAAGAAACTTTCAGATTTCCAAATATTTACGAACAAAAATTTTAGTTTTGGCCCCTTGTTAAGCGAAATTCAATAATTTCAATTCTAAAAAAATTACAAAATGAATTTAATCAAAGCCGGAGATCATTACAGCACAAATTTCTCCTACACACAAACCCAAGTTGATCAATTTGCTGAAGTATCAGGAGACCACAATCCTATACATTCAAATCCTGAGTTTGCTGCCAACACTGTTTTTAAAAGGCCAATCATGCATGGAATGTTAAGCGCTTCAATATTTTCAAAAGTCTTTGGAACTGAATTTCCAGGAGAAGGCACTGTTTATCTTGGTCAGCAACTACAATTTAAAAGACCCATGTTTGTGGATACACAGTACACCGCTGAGTTCTCGGTTGTAGAGTGTGATCCTATAAAACACAAAGCAACGATTGAAACTATCATTAAAGACAGCCTAACTGGCGAGGTAACGCTTCAAGGCTCTGCTCAAGTCCTTAATTCGAACCGTATTTGATAAACTTCTGAAAGGTTTCCTTTTCTGAAGGAATAACTTTATTTTTACTGATTCTAAACAAGAAGGCAATCATTGCGTTATTTTTGCATTAACGCATCTAGTTTGAAGCATTCACTTGAAAAGTTCCTATGAGTAAGAACAGTAATTCGATATTAGAAGAAATCACCAGTAGCGATTACAAATACGGGTTTGAAACGCTAATAGAGTCGGACAATGCACCCAAAGGGCTTAATGAAGATATCGTAAGGTTTATTTCAGCAAAGAAAAATGAGCCTGAATGGATGTTAGAGTGGCGATTGAAGGCTTTCCGTCATTGGCTAACAATGCCCTATCCCAAATGGGCCAATGTGCAATACCCAGAGATAAACTTTCAGGATATTATCTACTATTCAGCTCCAAAGCAGCAAAAAAAGCTCAACAGCCTAGATGAAATAGATCCTGAATTAAGAAAGACGTTTGAAAAATTAGGTATTTCTCTCGATGAGCAAAAACGACTTTCTGGAGTGGCAGTGGATGCAGTGATTGATAGTGTATCTGTTGTCACTACATTTAAAGTAAAACTTGCTGAAATGGGTATTATATTCTGCTCCATGAGCGAAGCAGTCCATGAACATCCAGAGCTTGTTAAAAAATACATTGGCAGTGTAGTACCTACTACTGACAATTTTTATGCTGCACTAAATTCCGCAGTCTTTTCCGATGGGTCATTCTGCTATATACCAAAAGGAGTAAGGTGTCCAATGGAGTTGTCTACTTATTTCAGAATCAATACCGCTGGAACAGGTCAATTTGAACGTACGCTTATTGTAGCCGATGAAGGCAGCTATGTGAGTTATCTCGAAGGGTGTACTGCACCCATGCGTGATGAGAATCAGTTGCATGCAGCCGTGGTAGAAATAGTGGCTATGGACAATGCACAGGTTAAATATTCTACAGTGCAAAACTGGTACCCCGGAGATAAGCAAGGAAAAGGTGGCATTTATAATTTCGTTACAAAAAGAGGTATCTGTGCTGGAGTGAATTCTAAAATCAGCTGGACACAAGTCGAAACGGGCTCGGCAATTACTTGGAAGTATCCTAGTGTAATTCTTAAGGGGGACAATTCTGTGGGAGAGTTTTATTCTGTAGCAGTCACCAATAACATGCAACAGGCAGATACTGGCACAAAAATGATCCATATTGGAAAAAATACCAAAAGCAGAATCGTTTCTAAAGGCATTTCTGCAGGCAAAAGTCAAAACTCTTATCGAGGGTTAGTGAAGGTATTTAAAAGAGCTGAAAACGCTAGAAACTTCTCTCAGTGTGATTCTTTGTTGATGGGAGATAGATGTGGAGCACACA
>DAINOB010000102.1:0-7753 GCA_036735585.1 Cytophagales bacterium
AGATAGGTGCAAGAGTGAACATTACCCATTATTAAGGATACTCAAACGTAAAGTTGATCCGCTCATAGTCTTCTAAACTATACAGATAATAATATTTAAGCCCTGCTCTACGATCCCAAGTCTGTGAAGTGTAACTTAATACTGAATCCCGATTAATGAAAAAGTAATGATCTCCAGTTGGACTATTTTCTTTCTGTTTTCTGTTTATTCTATTAATCAGCCTTTTCTCAAAAGGAAGAAGAGTAAATCCTGTATTACCTCTTAAAATATCATTAAAAATTAGATCAACTTCTTTCTGAGTTAGACTACCATCTGCCCCTATTTGTTTATTTCGATAAATAAAAAGGTATTGAACTGTGTCACTTAAAGCATTTCTAACATACAGATTCTGATCTGGCTCAAATGGTTCTTCCTCCATCGGACATCCTTGAAGAAAAAAAAGGAGCATAAAAGAAATAAAGACTGGTATTCGATTCATATTCTTAATTGTTAAGGTTTTGCACTTGTAAAAGCACTATATACTAAGAAAGGTATGCCAGTAACAGGATTAGAATACCACCAAAACCGCCTTGACTTTCTCTGGTTGGGAAATCTGTCATTAAAACTAGCCAATGCGGATATATTAGATTCATTTCTAAATTCCTTAAACTTGTCTTTCCCCATTTGGTCTTAGCGTCTCGCTGAGACCCTTCCAAATGTGCATCTTTACCATTTCAATCTAAATAAAAGAGTTCAATCATCCCTTTTCCCCCGCTGTAATCAATGGCACTACTATACACCCAATGCTGAGGCTCTGCTACAAATCCCATTTCCACAGGATTAGTGTGAATATAATCAACCCTTTGTTGTAATACTTCGTTGGTATTCAATTCAATCGGATGATTGTGGTGTAACCAAAACTGAAAATCATTGTTGCTGGATAGTTTCTCACCTGATCTTTCCATAATCTCTAAAATCCATTCCTTTCTGCTTTCATGCGGATTGTGTTGCATATACTTTCTAATATGCCTAGATGTAAAGCTTTTCATATCCCTAATGATATCCTCAAGTTTGTTGCTACCCTCAGAGCCTATTGCCATGTGTATATGACTAGTCATAATACACCATGCTCCTACCAATAGTCCTTTCTCTTTTTGACAATATCGAACTGACTCTAAAAATATGTCCTTGTATTCATTGCGAATAAATACATCAATCCAATGAACCACTGTAAAGGTCACAAAATAAAAGTGCTCTTGACTCCGAATTGCATATTTTCTTCCCACTGATAAAATATACTTAATTAGTCTATTGATTTCCTCCTAAAATTAGTAAAGAAAATTAAAAGTATTGGCGTGATGAAGTGGTGTGTTGTACTTAATGGTCTCAGCGAGACGCTAAGACCAGAATTGGTATTGTACATTAAGGTCTCAGCGAGACACTAAGACTAGAGGGGGTTTGCTGCTACCCTCAGAGCCTATTGCCATGTGTATATGACTAGTCATAATACACCATGCTCCTACCAATAGTCCTTTCTCTTTTTGACAATATCGAACTGACTCTAAAAATATGTCCTTGTATTCATTGCGAATAAATACATCAATCCAATGAACCACTGTAAAGGTCACAAAATAAAAGTGCTCTTGACTCCGAATTGCATATTTTCTTCCCACTGATAAAATATACTTAATTAGTCTATTGATTTCCTCCTAAAATTAGTAAAGAAAATTAAAAGTATTGGCGTGATGAAGTGGTGTGTTGTACTTAATGGTCTCAGCGAGACGCTAAGACCAGAGTAGAGACGCTAAGACCAGAGTAGGGATTTTACTTAAAGTGCTTCAAGGCCTCGCGCTTGCTCAATGGCTGCAAGGGCGTATTCGACACAAAGTGTTTCACTGCCTCTGGTTGGTGTTTGGCCCATTCTCTTAGAGCCCAGCCAATGGCCTTGGCAATAAAAAACTCTTTTTGATGCCCATGCATTTCGCATAACGCAAATAGCAGATCTTGGTCTGTGGCTGCTTTGTATTTCAATTGAAATAGAATTCCTGTCCGGATCAGCCAACGGTTGCTGCTCGCGTTCCATTCATTCAATTTAATAGGGATCATCAATGGATACTTTTGAAAATAGACTCCTACCCTATGGGTTGCCAATAGATCTACCGTATCCCACCACGATTTGGATATGATCAACGATTCTAAAAATGCTATTTCGTCCATACCTGAAACTTTTTTGTGTTTCAGCAGAAAATCCAACGCAACAT
Organism: Cytophagales bacterium; assembly: GCA_036735585.1. GTDB lineage: Bacteria > Bacteroidota > Bacteroidia > Cytophagales > JAIYAX01 > JAIYAX01. The sequence continues at coordinate 2,241 of DAINOB010000102.1, forward strand.
ATTGGAATTCTCTTTCTTCCAATTGCCATAGGCCCAGCACCACTTGCTGTAGCTCATGAAATTCCATTTTGGAAGCATCCTTCAGCCATTGAAGAATCAGTGCGTGGCGTTGATCCTTTTTAATCCCAAGAAAAGAAAAATGATGCTTCATGTAAGCTGCCATAGCCTTCGAATCTGCTTCGTTGCGGTGTGCTTCTAGCTTTTCTTTAATGGCTTGGACCAAATGAGCCTTAGGGATTTCTGGAGCAGAATAGGAAACATGCATCATGATTTGTTTTATTTAATAATGGGGTACTAAACTCAAAGACAACAAATGGAATGGATTGCAGGAATCACAAAAAAGCCACTGCTTTGAACAGTGGCTTTGAAATCTTACTCAATGAGTTTTATCGCTTGCTGATATCTACAAAAGAGCGAAGCTGCGAGCCGGTATAGATTTGTCTGGGTCTGCCGATTGGCTCATTGTTTTCTCTGCTTTCTTTCCACTGTGCTATCCAGCCTGGTAGTCTGCCCATGGCAAACATCACTGTAAACATATTGGTAGGAATACCTATGGCTCTGTAAATGATACCTGAGTAGAAGTCTACATTTGGATAAAGCTTGCGCTCTATAAAATACGGATCGGTAAGCGCTGCTTCTTCTAGTTTCTTGGCAATCTCAAGGGTAGGATCATTCACGCCCATTTTCTTCAATACTTCATCACATGCCTTCTTGATAATTTTCGCTCTTGGGTCAAAATTCTTATACACTCTGTGCCCAAAGCCCATCAATCGGAACGTATCGTTTTTATCTTTTGCTTTATCTATCCACTTGCTCACATTTCCACCATCGGCATGGATTTTCTCCAGCATTTCAATCACCTCTTGATTGGCGCCTCCATGCAAGGGTCCCCAAAGGGCGCAAATCCCAGCAGAGATAGCGGAATACAAACTCGCCTTGGCACTTCCTACCAAACGAACGGTAGAAGTAGAGCAGTTTTGCTCATGGTCAGCATGAAGTATAAGGAGCTTGTTCAAGGCATCTGCAACTACGGGATCTACCTCATAGTCCTCAGCAGGCACTGCAAACATCATGTACAGGAAGTTAGAACAATAGTCCAAGCTGTTTTTAGGGTAATTCAAGGGATGACCTTGTGAATTCTTGTAAGCCCAAGCTGCTAGTGTAGGCAGCTTTGCCATTGATCTAATAACAGTTAGGTTCACTTTGTCTGGTGATCGATTAGGATCTAAGGACTCAGGATAGAAAGCAGTGAGTGCAGAAAAAAGTGCAGCCATTACCCCCATCGGGTGTGCATTTACTGGGAATCCATCATAAATCTTGCGCATGTCCTCATTCACCATAGTCCTGCGCTTGATATTGTGCTCAAATCCAGCCAAATCAGCTTTGTTTGGCAAATCTCCATAAATCAAGAGATACGCTACTTCAAGAAATGAGGCTTTTTCTGCCAGATCCTCAATCGAATAGCCACGGTAGCGAAGTATCCCCTCTTCTCCATCTAAAAATGTGATGGCACTCTTTGTGGCGCCTGTATTCTTATATCCTGAATCAATGGTAATATACCCTGTTTGGTCTCTCAGGTTGTTAATGTCAATGGCTTTTTCATTTTCGCTGCCTACTATTACTGGCAACTCATAGCTTTTACCATCTAATTTGATTTCTGCGTGTTCTGACATATACTTTTGACTTATGGATGAATGGGTTATTTTTTACATTTTAATCTAAATGGTAGGTTTTTTACTTAAGCACCTTCAGACTCACAATGATAAGCCTAAAAAGGTTTTGACGCAAACGCGTGTTTTGGCATTCATACATTTAGAATGCACTTACTGCTCTTACTCTCACAGGCACTGACTTTTGAAGCCCGGGTTGCCACGCCTCCGTGCTTTTAAGTTGATTGATTATGCAACTATCAAAGCGAGTCAATTCACTTACTCGATGTACTTTTTTGATGCTACTTAACGTACCGTCTTTTTCTACTGCGTATTCAAAATATTGTCTCCTTTCAGCGAATGGTTCTTTTAAATGAATGCAGGCATTATTTATATCAGAGCAATAGATTTTATATGGTTTCGGAGGAACTGGCATTTGCTCTGAAATAGTATAAACAACATTCGTATCAGCTTCGATATACTTCCTTTTATCTGGTCTTGTTGGGGATTGGGCATATACTGAAAACAAAGGAAGGATCAACAGTGTCAAAACCGAAAGCCTAAAAAAGCTTATCACTTCTTCTTGTTTTTGTCCATCTGCTCAGTGGCCCAATACATGGCTTCACTCAGGCTGCTCACCACAGTATACTCTACAGGTTGAGGTTGAAGCATAAAAATGGTGCGCAATGCAAAACTGATCCCTAGATTAGATACAATGTAGGCAGTGCCTAGACACTGACTCTTGATCATATTTTCATGGTCCTTAAGCCATTTTGCTTGCATTCTCTGAAACTTTAAGCTTGGGAATACAGCCTTTCTACCATCAAAAATGATGGTGAATTTGTCGCCTCGTGCATAGCATGCCTCTAGTTGGGAGGTGTAAAGGTTGAAAGACTCTTCTGTTGGTTTATTTCCGGTAAAGGTGACGGTAACCAAAGGAAAGTCTGTGGAATCTATGATTGCATAGGGGTTTTCCATGTTTTACATATTTCTTCTGTACTGCCCTCCTACTTCATACAATGCAGAGCTGATTTGACCGAGGGTACATACCTTACAAGCTTCCATCAAAGATTCAAAAATATTGCCATTTTGTATGGCTGTTTGTTGCAATTGTTTCAATGCCAAGGTAGCTTTTTCTTTGTTTCTGTTTTTGATCGTATCCCGACTTACAATCGCATACTCCTTTTCTTCGGTGGTAGATCGGATCACTTCAGCAGGAATGATGGTTGGGGATCCTTGTGGATCTAGGAAGGTATTCACTCCAATGATGGGAAGCTCACCGTTGTGCTTAAGGGTCTCGTAATACAAACTTTCCTCTTGGATTTTGCTTCTTTGGTACATGCGCTCCATGGCTCCCAGTACTCCACCTCTATCAGAAATGGATTTGAATTCTGTATACACTGCTTCTTCTACCAAATCAGTGAGTTCTTCAATGATGAATGCACCTTGCAAAGGATTTTCATTGTTTGCCAATCCTAATTCTTTGTTGATGATCAATTGAATGGCCATTGCGCGCCTTACACTTTCTTCTGTGGGGGTGGTTATCGCCTCATCGTAAGCATTGGTATGCAGAGAATTACAATTGTCATAAATGGCATACAAAGCCTGAAGGGTGGTTCTAATATCGTTAAAGGCTATTTCTTGTGCATGTAGTGAGCGCCCGCTGGTTTGAATATGGTATTTAAGCTTTTGACTGCGCTCGTTGCCTTTGTATTTGTACTTAATGGCTTTTGCCCAAATTCTACGAGCTACCCTACCCATTACTGCATATTCGGGGTCCATGCCATTGGAGAAAAAGAACGATAAATTAGGTGCAAAATCATCAATGTGCATGCCTCTGCTGAGGTAGTATTCTACAAAAGTAAATCCATTGCTCAGGGTAAAGGCCAGCTGGGAAATAGGATTGGCACCTGCTTCCGCAATGTGATACCCCGAAATGGATACCGAATAGAAGTTTCTTATTTTTTGCTCAATAAAATATTGCTGAATATCGCCCATCATTCGGAGCGCAAACTCAGTAGAAAAAATACACGTGTTTTGCGCCTGGTCTTCTTTGAGTATATCGGCCTGCACTGTTCCCCGCACCTGTGAAAGTGCCGATGCTTTGATTTTCTGATACACCTCAGCTTCTAATACCTGATCACCCGTCACTCCAAGGAGCATAAGCCCAAGACCATTATTCCCATCAGGCAATGGCCCCTGATAAGTGGGTACAGGCATGTTCTTGGCTTTATATATAGCCTCTATCTTTGAGGCTACTTCTTTTTCTAATCCTTTGCTTTTGATATAAAGCTCACACTGCTGGTCAATAGCGGCATTCAGGAAAAACCCTAGAATGATGGGTGCAGGACCGTTGATGGTCATGGATACCGAAGTGGCAGGGTGACAAAGGTCAAAACCAGAATAGAGCTTCTTGGCATCATCCAAATTGGCCACACTTACCCCTGAGTTCCCTATCTTACCATAGATATCAGGACGATGATCTGGGTCTTCGCCATAAAGTGTCACTGAATCAAATGCCGTGGACAATCGCTTGGCAGGCATGGATTTAGAAACATAATGGAATCTGCGGTTGGTACGCTCAGGCCCACCTTCTCCAGCAAACATGCGGGTTGGGTCTTCGCCTTCTCTTTTTAATGGGAATACACCTGCAGCATAAGGGAAAAATCCGGGTACATTTTCTATCATGATCCATTTTAGGATATCACCCCAGTCTTTAAAAGCTGGCATTGACACTTTTGGTATTTTCAAATGTGACAATGAGGTGGTAAACAGATCTTGCTCTATGACTTTATCCCGAACCTGAAATTGATATTTATCGGCCTTGTAGCGCTTGATCATGGCAGGCCACTCTTCCAAGGCCAGTTTGCATTCTTGGTTTAGCTTTCCTTCCAGATCGTTGTAGATATCAATAAGCTCTTTAAGGTATTCCGGCTCTCCTACCGTGTGCTCTACCACGCGTACAATGTCATCATTCTCCTCCACTACATCAATGGTTTTGGTACCGATGCGCTCTTTGAGGATGTCAATAGTACCTTTGATTTGGTACATCCTGCGGGCAATACTCACCTGCGATTCTACAAACTGTCTATACTCATGCGCATTCTCTACAATCTCAGCCAAATAGCGTACACGATCAGGAGGGATGATGTAAATCTTTTCGGATTGGCCTGCCCCAACTTCAAAATTTGACTGAAGCGCAGATACTCCCGTCTTTTGAACGATGGCATCCATCAAGGCTCTGTAGAGCGCATTCATGCCAGGGTCATTGAATTGTGAGGCTATCGTGCCATAAATGGGCAATTGATCATCGGGGGTTTCCCATAGCTGATGGTTGCGTTTGTATTGTTTACGCACGTCTCTCAGTGCGTCTAAAGAGCCCCTTTTGTCAAATTTATTGATGGCAATGATGTCTGCAAAGTCGAGCATATCAATTTTCTCCAATTGAGTAGCAGCTCCATACTCACTGGTCATCACATAAAGTGAGACATCACAGTGATCTGTAATTTCTGTATCGCTTTGCCCTATTCCGGAAGTCTCTACAATGATGAGGTCAAAGCCTGCTGCTTTGCAAATATCAATGCTCTCCTGTACGTGCTTGCTCAAGGCCAGATTACTCTGTCGGGTAGCCAAAGAGCGCATGTAGACGCGGGCATTGTTGATGGCATTCATGCGGATGCGGTCCCCAAGTAAGGCTCCGCCAGTTTTACGTTTTGAAGGATCTACGGAAACGATTGCGATGGATTTATCTTCAAAATCGATTATAAATCTACGCACCAGCTCATCTACGAGTGATGATTTTCCTGCACCACCAGTGCCTGTGATACCCAATACAGGTGTATTTCTGGTTTCAATAAGTTTGCT
>DAINOB010000103.1:0-7744 GCA_036735585.1 Cytophagales bacterium
AGAGACATTTCATCCAGAGCTGCCAAAGAAGTTTGTGATGAAGGTAGAGGTGTAGGCACTACTGGCAAAGCTGTATACCTTGATTTCAGAGATGCTATCAAAAGAGATGGCAAAAAAGTAATAGAGCAGAAGTATGGTAACCTGTTTGATATGTATAAGCAAATCTCAGGACACAATCCTTACGAAACTCCTATGATGATTTATCCAGCTGTTCATTATACAATGGGCGGACTATGGGTGGATTATAATTTAATGACTACCATTCCAGGATTGTATGCTCTGGGCGAAGCTAATTTCTCTGATCATGGAGCCAATAGACTTGGCGCGAGTGCTCTGATGCAAGGTCTAGCCGATGGCTACTTTGTGATTCCATATACTTTAGGAGATTACTTGGCTTCCAATAAGTTCGAGGCAGTTGGTACTGACCATGCAGCATTTAAGCAGGCTGAAAATGAAGTAAAGTCAACTATTGAAAAACTTCTTTCTATCAAAGGCAATAAGACTGTAGACCAATTTCACAAAGAGTTGGGCATAATCATGTGGGACTATTGTGGAATGGCAAGGAATGAGGCGGGATTGAAGTTTGCAAAAGAAAAAATCAAAGCCTTGAGAGAAGAGTTTTGGCAAAATGTAAAACTTATAGGGTCAAACGATGAGATGAACCAGACCCTTGAAAAGGCATGTAGAGTAGCCGATTTTATTGAATTGGGTGAACTGATGGTGGAAGATGCCTTGCAAAGAAACGAATCTTGCGGAGGACATTTCAGGGAAGAATACCAAACAGAAGATGGTGAGGCAAAACGTGATGACGCAAACTATTGTTATGTAGCCGCTTGGGAATACTCAGGTGAAAACAAGCCGGAAAATCTCCACAAGGAACCATTGGTTTACGAAAATGTAAAACTTACACAACGTAGCTACAAATAATATCTAAATCGAAAAATCAATCGAGATGAAAAAATTGAATCTGACATTAAAAGTCTGGAGACAAAAAAATAACAAAGAGAAAGGCAAGTTCGAAACCTATAAAATCAATGGCGTTTCTGAAGAGGCATCATTTCTTGAAATGATGGATATTCTTAATGAGGATTTGCTCGAAAAGAATATAGACCCAGTAGCTTTTGACCACGACTGTAGAGAAGGTATATGTGGAACGTGCAACTTAGTAATCAATGGTACCCCTCACGGACCCTTACAAACCACTACTTGCCAGCTGCATATGCGTTCATTTAAGGATAATGACACAATTGTAGTTGAACCCTTTAGGGCCACTGCATTTCCTGTGCTTAAGGATCTGTCAGTGGATAGAAGTGCTTTTGATAGAATTATTCAAGCAGGTGGTTATATCTCTGTGAATACTGGAGTAAGTGTGGATGCCAATGAGATACCTGTACCCAAAGGAATAGCAGATGAAGCAATGGATTCTGCTGCTTGTATAGCCTGTGGAGCATGTGTAGCGGCCTGTAAAAATGCGTCTGCTATGCTTTTTGTTGGTGCGAAAGTTTCACATTTAAATCTTCTACCTCAAGGTAGGGCAGAAGCCAAGCGTAGAGTTCTAAAGATGGTAGCTCAAATGGATGAAGAGGGATTTGGAGCTTGCACCAATACGGGTGCTTGTTCTGCAGTTTGCCCCAAAGAAATATCTTTATCTAACATCGCAAAATTAAATAGAGAATACCTTACTTCTAAAATCACTGCAACAGAAGAAGTTCTATAATTTTCTTCAAGCAAAGATTAAAGCATTCAGATACTCGTGTCTGAATGCTTTTTTTTGACCTAAATAATCGATCAAATATCACTATGCATACAGACCAAGCTGGCAGAAATATAAAACACCTTCCGGAGATGGCTCAAAGAATTGTTTCTCTTGTTCCCTCACAAACGGAATTACTTTTCTCTATGGGTTTGGAAAATAGAGTGGTAGGACGTACTAAGTTTTGTATTCATCCGAATGATCAGGTGCTAAAAGCAACTGTGATTGGCGGTACAAAAAACCCTAACCTCAAAAAAATAGCTCTCCTAAAACCTGACTTAATTTTTGCCAATAAAGAAGAAAATCGAAGAGAAGACATAGAGCAATTGGAAGAGGTAGCTCCTGTATGGGTTTCGGATGTATACAATCTTAGTTCTGCCTTAGATATGATTAGGTCCTTTGGAGAAATACTTCAAGCAACTGACAAGGCTATCGAAATAGTAAATGGAATACAAAAAGCCTTTGACGAAATTAGTGTTCTTTATCGTGGTAAGGCAGTATACCTGATATGGCAAGATCCTGTAATGGTGGCTGGTTCTGATACCTTTATTACTGATATGATGCGGTATGCTGGTTTTGAAAATATGATTCAAGATTTGCGATACCCTTCTATAAACCTGAAGGATTTAAAAAAGCTATCCCCAGATTATTTACTTTTGTCTTCAGAGCCATATCCATTTAGTACAAAGCATGTAGATTATTACAAAAAGGAACTTCCTGAATCTGAAATTCTACTGGTAGATGGTGAATGCTTTTCTTGGTATGGAAGCAGACTTACTGATTCACCGCTATACTTTAGTGAACTCTTACAGTAAAATTTTTATTCCAAATATGCCTTAAAAGAGAACTATAGATGTTCCTAAACGGAAAAACTCTCTCCACAACCACATGTTCTGGAAGCGTTAGGATTGATAAATTGAAATCCTTTACCATTGAGTCCGTCAGAAAAATCTAAAGTGGTACCTAAAAGATAAAGAAGACTCTTTTTGTCAACAAGAATTTTAACGCCTTTATCCTCAAAGACTTCATCTGTGGGATTCAGATGATTGTCAAAATCTAAATCATACATCAATCCTGAACAACCACCGCCCTTCACAGACACACGAATGTTGTGTTCATGGGAGTAACCTTCCTTGGATCGAATCTCAACGATTCTATTTTTTGCACTTTCACTTACAGATATCATAGTCATAAATGATCTTTTTAAGTTATGCCACCGGGTTAAGAACTACACTAAAAACAGTAATTGTATTCATATCTCTGCCGTAGTAAAGCTTATCCAAAGCGTCATAAATATTTTTTGCTCTAAAATACGAAGTATGTAATTCAGAATCACCTTTTGCTACCCATTGAAGGGTATAAGAACTCTCCTTCTCCTTGTACTTGGTGACATATTCAAGCATTTTCTGCAAGACATCTACTTTATCGTATCCCTTTACTGTGTGAAACAGAAAGCTCTGATTATGCCTCGGATTTATAGTGATTAGGTCCAATTGCAGCTTTCCATCGATATTTCTGTATTCAAATACCAATTGACCAGCCTTAAGACCTAAATGATTCTCTATCAGATTTTGGATGCGTGCGCTCTCTACGTGTACATCGGGTAATGACTCCATCATTTCAACTTCTCCTTTTGTTTATCGAAACCGCAAATTTCACTTACAAGTTTCGAGTATTACAAATATAATTCAATTTTGCCTGTCAGCAATTTACTATAAACGCAAAATGAAAATAGAACATTTGGGCATAGCCGTAAAAGACATGGAAAAGGCCATTCAAATTTATTCTGATGTGCTCAATACGGCACCTTATAAATCTGAAGAAGTCCAAAGTGAAGGGGTTCAAACTGTGTTTTTTCAAACTGGGGAATCAAAAGTGGAACTGCTTTCAGCCACTAGAGAAGATAGCGCCATTGCGAAATTTATTGCCCAGCGCGGAGAGGGGATTCATCATGTAGCCTTCCATGTAGAAAACATCGTTGAAGAAATAGAAAGACTTAAAGCCCTTGGCTATATAATACTAAATGAAACCCCTAAGCTTGGAGCTGACAATAAGATAATATGCTTTTTGCATCCCAAATCAACAGGTGGCGTTCTGATTGAATTATGTCAGGATAAAGGCTAGCGGTATTGGATACTGTTGTAGTGCTTTCTTTTTGCTTTTCCTTTGCGAGTACGGCATTCCGGCTTGGTACATGCCGAAAGCAGAATCATGCTGGCGATAATCCCAATGATGATCTTTTTCATTTCGATTGGTTTACGTGAGTAATTGCACAAAAGTAGGAGATTTGCACATGAGAATAAATCCATTTTTATGAATGAACATACAGAAGGGGAAAGAACAGAATTATCTGCATTGGGGGAATTTGGTCTTATCCATAGATTAAGTCAATATTCAGGTTTTGGGCACAATAATACCATCATGGGCATTGGTGATGATGCTGCGGTAATCAAAACAGATGGTGATAAGGTAGTGCTTTTGGCAACAGATATGATGGCGGAAGGTATTCACTTCGATTTATCTTACATGCCATTGAAGCATCTGGGATTCAAAATTGTAAGCGTAAATATATCCGATATCGTTGCTATGAATGGGAAAGCCACTCACATAGTATTGAGCATGGCTTTAAGCAATAGGTTTTCTGTAGAAGCAGTAGAAGAATTGTATAAAGGTGTTGATGCAGCTTGTAAGCACTATGGTGTAGAACTTGTCGGGGGCGACACCTCATCGTCTAGGTCGGGCCTTGTACTCAGCCTGACGGTATATGGAGTAGCGGAAGAATCTGAACTTTGTTTCCGACATGGTGCATCTCAGAGCGATCTTTTATGCGTAACAGGTGACCTTGGAGGTGCATTTATGGGCTTAAAGGTATTACAACGTGATAAAGCAGAGTGGGAAGCCAATCCTGATATGCAGCCCGATCTTGAGTCTTACGCTTATTTGATAGAAAGACAGCTGAGACCGGTAGCACGCATTGATATGAAAGAGCAATTTTCCGGATTAGGCATACAGCCTGGGGCTATGATAGATATCTCTGATGGCTTGGCTTCAGAACTTTTCCATCTTGCGAAGCACAACGACCTAGGTGTGACGATATATGAGGAAAAACTACCCATAGACCCGCTCACCTACAATACTGCAAGGGAGTTCCAGCTTGACCCTACTACGATTGTCCTCAATGGAGGAGAAGATTACGAGCTATTGTTTACTTTGCCTCTTAGTGATTTTGAAAAATTGAAAAATAACCCTGATATCACCGTCATTGGCCACATGACAAGTGCAGATCAAGGAAAGCAACTGGTTACAAAAAGTGGCAACCAAGTATCTTTGCGCGCACAAGGATGGGTTCACTTTTAAGATAAGCCATTAACCTAAAGCCTTACAATCCTTTGTCAGTTAATAAAAAGAAACTTTTCAATGATCCAGTATATGGATTTATTCATGTAACAGGTGAGCTGATATTTGACATCATAGAGCATCCTTTCGTGCAGCGGCTAAGGAGAATCAAGCAGCTAGGACTTACCGACCTTGTGTATCCAGGGGCTTTACACACTCGATTTCACCATGCTTTAGGAGCCATGCATTTGATGGGTGTTGCTTTGCATACTTTAAGAAAGAAAGGACATGAAATATCTGATCATGAAATAGAGTCAGCCTCCCTAGCAAGTTTGCTTCATGATATTGGTCATGGGCCCTTCTCGCATGCTTTAGAAGGTCATTTGATCCCAAATTTGCATCATGAATCGCTTACACTGTACCTCATGCATCAATTGAATAAAGAATTTCGAGGTTCGCTTGACACAGCCATTGACATATTTACCAAGCAGTATCCCAGAAAGTTTCTTTCTCAATTGGTCAGTGGGCAACTGGATGTAGACCGATTAGACTATCTCAATAGAGATTCCTTTTTTACAGGCGTTACTGAAGGGAGCATTGGGGTGGAAAACATTTTGCGCATGCTTGAGCTCAAAGAAGACACTTTGGTAGTAGAAGAAAAGGGCATTTACTCCATAGAAAGTTTTTTGCACGCCAGGCGCATCATGTATTGGCAAGTGTATATGCACAAAACCTCTGTAGCAGCTGAGCAAATGTTGGTAGCAGCGCTTGAACGGGCTAGGTTTCTGTATTCCAATACTTCATTAGAGGATGAAAACAGCTTGTTCTCGCTTTTTAAACTACAGAAAGCTCCAAGTGCTGAGGAACAGGAACTTTACTACAATCACTTTACAGCTTTAGATGACAGTGATATCTATCATGCGCTCAAAACATGGTCAAAGTCAGAAGACCACATCATTAGAGGTTTATCAAAAGGATTGCTAGAACGGAAGCTCTTTAAATGCACCTTGAGTAGTGACAAACCCGACACCGACAAAATCAAAAAGATATCAGAAGAGCTTATACTTCGCAGGGACGTGTCGAAGTCTGAGTTGAAATACCTACTTCGAATGGGTCAAAAAAGCAATGCAGGCTATTTGTCGAATCAAGATCAAATTCAAATCATCACAAAAAAGGGTAGATTGATAGAAATTAGTAAAGCTTCCGATTTGCCAAACATAAAAGCATTGGGTAGAGTGGTAAAAAAATATTACCTATGCCATCCCAAAAATCTATCTTTGTAGAATTGTTCACGCTCAAAGCCCTTTAATGACATTTACAATAGAGGAAATAGCCAAGCTAATCGATGGCACTGTAGTGGGTGAACGCATCACGAAAATTGATAGGGTTGCAAAAATCGAGGAGGCCACAGAAGGCTCTATCGCCTTTTTGTCAAATCCTAAATACGAGAGCTTCATATACGAAACTGAGGCTTCCGCGGTGATAGTAAACAACAGTTTTGAACCAAAAAGACCTTTAAGAACCACTTTAATTAAGGTACCTAATGCTTACACTGGCTTTACTATGCTACTTGAGCAGTACCAAAGAATCTCAGCATTGAGCAGAGTAGGCATTGAAGAGCCAGTGTATACGGGTAAAAATTGCAGCTTTGGCGTAGGGCTCTATAGAGGTGCATTTTCCTATATTGATGAAGGATGTACTTTGGGAGATCATGTGAAAATATACCCACAAGTATATATCGGAAAAAATGTTCAAATCGGTAGCCATGTTGTCATCTATCCGGGAGCGAAGATTTATAGCGGAACTATCATTGGAGACCATTGTACTTTGCATGCTGGAGTGGTGCTAGGCAGCGATGGATTTGGCTTTGCTCCACAACCCGATGGTAGCTATAAGAAGATACCTCAATTGGGAAATGTGATACTTGAAAATCATGTAGATATAGGTGCTAATACGGTAATTGATTGCGCTACTATGGGCAGTACCCTCATCAAGGAAGGCGTGAAGTTGGATAACCTTATTCAGGTAGCCCATAATGTAGAAGTGGGTAAAAACACCGTTATTGCTGCCCAATCAGGTATTTCAGGATCTACTAAAATAGGCAAACAGTGTATCATAGCAGGGCAGGTAGGTGTTGCAGGACATGTGCAAATAGCCGACAGATCCACCATTCTTGCGCAAACAGGAATTTCTAAAAGTTGGGAGCAAGAAGGGCAACAATTATTTGGATCGCCAGCAATGGAAAGAAAAGCCTACATTCGATCCTATACAATATTCCGGAAGTTACCAGAAATGCTTCAAAAAATTGAGGAGATAGAGAAACAGTTGACAAAGACTAATATTTCGTAAAAAGTTTTACATGAACGTAAAGCAACAAACAATAAAAAAAGCAGTGACCTTATCAGGGGTTGGTTTGCATACAGGAGTCACCGCTAACATGACTTTTTTACCTGCACGTCCTCATCATGGCATCAAATTCCAAAGAGTAGATCTAGAAGGGCAACCCACTGTAGATGTGGATGTAGATAATGTTGTGGATTTGAGTCGTGGTACTACCATAGAGCAAAATGGAGCTAGGATCAACACTGTAGAACACACACTGGCAGCCCTTGTAGGCTTACAAATTGACAATGTACTTATCCAATTGGACGGCCC
>DAINOB010000104.1:0-7732 GCA_036735585.1 Cytophagales bacterium
GTAAAATTGTGCCGCAGATGGGGCTATCGAGTGAAAGGTATACCTCAGGATAAAGCAATCATAGTCTTTGTAGGTGGCAATTTTTGGGGCAGAACCTTAGGGGCAATTTCTTCCTCCACCGACCCGAGTAGCACAAAGGATTTTGGTCCATTTATGCCCGGTTATCAAATCATTCCTTATAATGATCTCGATGCTTTGGATAAGGCATTGCAAAATCCTCATGTTGCAGGATTTATGATAGAGCCTATTCAAGGAGAAGCTGGAGTGGTAGTGCCTCATGAGGGATATTTGGCTTCCGCAAAAGCACTATGCGAAAAGTATCATGTGCTCTTTATAGCAGATGAAGTGCAAACCGGACTTTGCCGAACAGGAAAAATGCTCTCTTGTGATCATGAGGAAGTGAGGCCTGATGTACTTATTTTAGGCAAAGCCTTATCAGGGGGCTTATTCCCTGTTTCTGCTGTATTGGCTGATGATGAAGTAATGTTGACCATTGGTCCTGGCGAACATGGCTCTACGTATGGAGGTAATCCTCTTGCTTGCAAAGTAGCGATGGCAGCTTTGGAGGTACTCAAAGAGGAGCATCTCGATGAAAATGCCGCTGCTATGGGAAATATTTTTAGGGAGAGAATGAAACAACTGGCTAAGAAAACAGAAGCTATTTCTGAGATTCGGGGTAAAGGATTGCTTAATGCCGTGGTAATCCGTCCCTATGAAGATGGGCGCACCGCATGGGATGTATGTTTGAAATTGGCAGAAAATGGATTATTGGCCAAACCTACTCATGGAGACATTATTCGCTTTGCACCACCCCTTACCATCAGCAAATCCGAATTGGATTCTTGCTGTTCCATCATAGAGGATACATTACTGCATTTTTAATAGGTTCGACTATCTTTCCTGTCTATATTTACAGATGATGGATATAAGGAGAGTCGTTTTTGCAGGGTTTTTACCTCTATCAATTTTTTGGGGTTGTAGAAGTGCGGACCAACCCGAATTGAAAACCGTAAACGAGGTAGACCTAAATAGCTACATGGGTTTATGGTACGAGATCGCCTCCTATCCTAACAGTTTTCAAAAAGGATGCTCTTGTACCACTGCTGAGTATACCTTGCTCAGCTCTGGAAAAGTAGAAGTGCTGAATCGATGTATAAAAAAGGGAAAATGGACAGATGCTAAGGGTCATGCCAAGGCAGTAGATCAATCTGGTAATGCCAAATTGAAAGTATCTTTCTTCTGGCCATTTTATGGTGACTACTACATTATTATGCTGGATCAAAATTACCAATGGGCAGTGGTAGGTTCACCCTCTCGTGAATATTTATGGATTTTGAGTAGAAGCCCAGCTATGGAACCAGACCAATACCAATCAATCGTTCAAAAACTCCCTGACTTTGGGTACACAGAAGGACTTTTGGTTCAGACTATTCAAAAGTGCGGAGACATTAAGCCTTAAAGTTGCTCGATTAAAACCATAGATTTGAAATCACAACCTGATAACGGTTTTTGGAGACCCTGAACCAATAATTTTCAATCAACTTCTATCTAGAGTGTTTGCTCCAAATCTTACCACCATGAGGCTTCATTCCATGCAAAATAACTTCTTTGTGCTCAGAGCTTTAGCTCAAGAGCTGCAATTGATTTTGCCAGGGGCTCATGTGATATCATGTTTTTCTCAGGTAAAAGAGGAGTTGGTGATTCAGTTCCTATTGCAGGATGGCAAGGAATTTTACTTGCAAGCCCATCTGCAGCCCATTTTCACTTCGCTCAATTTCCCGAATCCCTACCACCGGGCCAAAAGAAACACGGTAGACCTATTTCCGGAATTGGTGGGCAAGAAAATTCAATGCGTGGAAGTAGCCCCCTTTGATCGCTTGCTGATTATCATATTGGAAAATGGCTTTACTGTGTACTTTAAAATGTTTGCCTCGAAGAGCAATGTGTTTCTATTTGGGCCAGAGGGAATGCTACGCATGTTTCGAAATCAGCTGAAGGGCGAGGCTGACTTTGATCCTAATCTATTTCAAAGACCAGCTCCCGACCTGAGTTTTGATGCTTTTTATTCGGTTGGATTTCACCTCCCTACTCATTTACCTGTGGCTGCGCGTGAAGTAGAGTCTTTTCTTATGGCCAAAGGATTTGAAAGCGCTGACCTAACAAAACGTAAAGAACTTTGGGATGCTTGCATGGCCTATCTTCATCAACCCGTTTTCTATGTTGGCCCTTTTGAAGGTAAAATAATTCTTACCGTCTTTCCTTTCCCACAGGCAGCACTGCAAACAAGCTCGGCATTGGAAGCGCTCAGGTTTTTTTTCAAAAGCTATCAAGGCCATGCCTACATCTCACAGATGCAGCAATTGATCTCAAAAACAGTGTACAAAAAACTGGAAGCCACAGACCATTTTCTACACCAAGCCAGAGGACGTCTGTCTGCCTTGGCTGAGGCTCAACCCAAAGAGCAGTGGGCTGATATCTTAATGGCAAATCTACATGCAATACCCCAAGGGACTACCGAAGTCACCTTATTTGATTTTTACAGAAATGCTGAACTCAATTTAAAAATTAAAGAAGGTCTCAGCCCTCAAGAGCAAGCTGAGCGTTGGTACAAAAAAGCTAAAAACAAGAAGCAAGAACTGCAGCAATTGGAATCTGGTATTGCCTCTCGTGAAAAGCTTAGAACGGAATTGGTAGCCTCAGTAGCGATTTTGGAAAATCAGCCGGATCGATCCGCACTTTTGGCTTTACACAAGCAATGGATTGGTGGCGCTATTTCGCAGGAAGATGAGCAATCCTCATTCAAAGAAGAGGAATATATGGGCTACACCATTTTAATTGGTAGAAATGCCAAAAACAACGATTTACTCCTGCAAAACACCCACAAAGACGACCTTTGGCTTCACGCAAGAGATGTTTCTGGTTCTCATGTGGTAATCAAGAGAAGGCCAGGGCATAAGGATTATCCTAAGCAGGTGGTAGAAAGGGCTGCAGCCTTAGCCGCATGGCATAGTAAAAGAAAAACCGACACACTCTGTCCTGTGATGGTGACCCCGAGAAAATATGTACGAAAAATTAAAGGTGCGGCTCCCGGTCTGGTACGCGTGGAGCGTGAAACTGTGGTGATGGTAGTGCCACAAGAATAAGTTCAAGCCTAAGCGTACCTATTGTGGATAGTCCCTACATTGAGATTGAGTTTCTGGCCAGCATAGTACGCTTGAATTTGTACCTTTGGCCGTTTTATGTGTTTCATTTTCTAGACTATTTCTCCTGTGCCCAAAGATTCCAGTATACAATCCGTTTTGATCATTGGCAGTGGCCCAATCGTAATTGGTCAGGCTTGCGAATTTGACTATGCAGGCTCTCAGGCTGCCCGTTCGTTGAAAGAGGAAGGTATCAAAGTAATACTAATCAACAGCAATCCTGCCACCATCATGACAGATCCTGTAGTGGCTGATCATGTATACCTGAAACCTCTAGAGAAGAAGTACATTATTGAGATTCTTGAAAAGCATCAAGTAGATGCAGTGCTGCCAACTATGGGTGGCCAAACTGCCCTCAATCTGGCCATAGATTGCGAAAAGGCAGGTGTATGGAAGAAATATGGAGTAAAGGTAATTGGAGTTGATTTTCACGCTATAGAAACTACAGAAGATCGTGAGTGCTTCCGCCTCAAAATGCTGGAACTTGGCGTGAATGTATGCAAAGGCTCTACCGCTAAGTCCTTTTTGGAAGGCAAAGCCATCGCACAAGAAATAGGATTCCCTTTGGTAATTAGACCTTCTTATACCTTAGGCGGCACAGGTGGCGGCTTTGTACATGATCCTGCCGAATTTGACAAAGCCCTCACCAATGGTTTGCATGCTTCACCCATCCATGAAGTGTTGGTTGAGCAAAGTATTATGGGCTGGAAAGAATATGAGTTGGAGTTGCTTCGAGATGCCGATGGCAATGTGATCATCATCTGCTCCATAGAAAATTTTGACCCTATGGGCATCCATACCGGTGACAGCATCACTGTGGCACCAGCCATGACACTTCCGGATACAGTCTATCAGGAAATGCGGAATCTAGCGATCAAAATGATGAATGGGATAGGCCAATTTGCTGGTGGATGCAATGTGCAATTTGCCCTGAACCCAAAAGATGACACTATAGTAGGAATAGAAATAAATCCTAGAGTTTCAAGATCTTCGGCATTGGCATCTAAAGCTACTGGCTATCCGATAGCGAAAATAGCTGCAAAGCTTGCGATTGGTTACCGTTTATATGAACTGAAAAATGCCATTACCAAAACCACCTCTGCTTTCTTTGAGCCTGCGCTAGATTATGTAATCGTAAAAATACCCCGCTGGAATTTTGATAAATTCAAGGGTGCAGACCGCACTTTGGGTCTTCAAATGAAATCTGTAGGAGAAGTGATGGGCATTGGTAGGAACTTTCAAGAAGCACTACAGAAAGCCTGTCAGTCACTGGAGATCAAGCGCAATGGTATAGGCGCAGATGGACGTGAGCTCACCAATCAGGAGCAGATCTTGCATAGTTTGGAGCATCCGGGGTGGAACAGACTTTTTCATATTTACGATGCCTTTAAGCTGGGTATTCCTTTCAAAACCATTGAGAAATTGACCAAGATTGATCGATGGTTTCTGAATCAGATTGAAGACTTATTGCATACTGAGCGTAAAATTCAAAACTACTCTCTTGCCAACATCCCAGCTGAGCTACTGCATGAGGCCAAACGCAAAGGCTATGCTGATCGACAAATAGCGCACCTGCTTCGTTGTCTGGAAAGCGAGGTATTTCACAAACGTATGGATCTTGGCATAAAGAGAGCCTATAAAATGGTGGATACCTGTGCCGCAGAATTTGAAGCAGCAACACCCTACTTCTACTCTACTTTCGAAGGAGAAAATGAGAGCATTCGCACGGATAAGAAAAAAGTAATCGTGTTGGGGAGTGGACCCAACCGCATAGGTCAAGGGATAGAATTTGACTACAGTTGCGTGCATGGAGTATTGGCAGCCAAGGAATGTGGATATGAGGCCATTATGATCAATTGCAACCCAGAGACTGTTTCTACCGATTTTGACATTGCCGACAAGCTTTATTTTGAACCTGTTTTTTGGGAGCATATCTACGAAATCATCCTACATGAACAGCCCGAAGGTGTCATCGTGCAATTGGGTGGGCAGACAGCGCTTAAACTGGCCGAAAAGCTTGAACGCTACGGTATCCGAATCATGGGCACCTCCTATCAAGCATTAGACTTGGCTGAAGATAGAGGCTCATTTTCTTCCTTACTTAAAGATCAGGATATCCCTTATCCGCGGTTTGGCGTGATTCAAGATGCAGAACAAGCCCTGGAATTGTCCAAGGAATTGGGATTTCCCCTGCTTGTAAGACCTTCCTATGTGCTGGGCGGGCAAAGTATGAAGATTGTGATCAACGACCAGGAACTGGAGGAGCACGTAGTAAACATTCTAAAAGACATTCCTGAAAATCGCGTATTGTTAGATCATTTTCTTGATGGGGCTATAGAGGCAGAAGCTGATGCCATCTGCGATGGAGAAGAAGTATACATTATAGGTGTGATGCAGCATATAGAACCCGCTGGAATTCACTCAGGCGATAGTTATGCTGTGCTTCCTCCATACAATCTTGGCGACCTCATCCTGACCCAAATAGAAAATTATACCAAGCGTATAGCTTTGGCTTTGAAAACGGTGGGTTTGATTAATATCCAATTCGCCATCAAAAACGACAAAGTATATATCATTGAGGCCAATCCGCGTGCTTCCAGAACTGTTCCTTTTATCTGCAAGGCGTATCGAGAGCCTTACGTAAACTATGCAGCTAAGATTATGCTGGGGCACAATAAGCTGAGTGATTTTAAATTTGATCCCTACAAAAAGGGGTATGCCATCAAAATTCCGGTGTTTTCTTTCAACAAATTCCCGAATGTAAATAAGGAGTTAGGTCCCGAAATGAAGTCAACAGGGGAGGCCATTTATTTTATTGAGGACTTAAACGATGACTTCTTCATCAAAATCTATTCGGAACGAAACTTGTATTTGAGTAGGTAGTGAGCCAAGATTAATGTAACCTAATGAATAATGATTCTATAGAAGATAAGATTCTTTATATCATTGCCGGTTGCAATGGTGCAGGAAAAACAACAGCTTCGTTTACACTATTACCGGAAATATTTAATTGTAAGGAATTTATAAACGCAGACGAGATTGCAAAAGGAATATCGCCTTTTAACCCTGAGTCAGTCAATATTGAGGCTGGGAAAATTATGCTTGATCGAATAGATCACTTTATTAGAGCTGGCAAAACCTTTGCTATCGAAACAACCTTGTCATCTAAAAATTACAAAAGGTGGATTGATCTTGCTAAGGAAAGGCACTACAAAATTATGTGCGTTTTCTTTTGGTTGGATTCTGTAGATTTAGCTCTTCAAAGGGTTCATAGGAGAGTTGAAAATGGAGGGCATTCAATCCCTAATGAAGTAATCGTAAGAAGATATAGTGCAGGTATCAAAAACTTTCTATCTTATTATAAAGGGATTGTTGATTATTGGTATTTCGTTAATAACTCCAGCCAGCCTTTTGAGTTAATAGCAGAAGGTTCATCGACACATCAGATAATATACAATCCAAAGGAGTGGATTGAAATAAACAAAAATTATGGAGCAAATGGATCTAAATAAATATCATAAAAGTGAAGACATTTTAAAGGGTCTTACAAAAGCTTTGCATAAGCTCATAGAATACAATCGGAAAATGAATATACCCTTGGTGGTGTCTGAAAACGGGAAAGTGGTGTATTTAGACTGTAATAAGATAAACTTAGACAGCATGAGATATACCATTCCTGAAACAAAATTGTAACATGCTCAAATTCTTACTCATCCTTTTACTTGTTTTCTTCCTGCTGGGAAGAATAGGTTGGTTTATCATCAAGTTGATCTTACGAGGTGCTGTACAAAGGGCTCAACAAACTCAACATCGCACTCAGGGCAGCGAGGGTGATATCAAAATTGAATACATACCTGAACAGGAACTTAAAAAGAGGAGAAACAAAGGCGACAAAGGGGGAGAATATGTGGATTATGAGGAAGTGAAGTAACCTTTATAATTTACCTTTAATCCTAAGTTTGGGTAAGACTGAAGTGAATTGAGAAATTATTAAACCATCTACATGAAAAATATTGATAAGCTTAGTATAGAAAAGGCTTTTAGGTTATTTGACAGTGGAGATATTCTCAAAGTAGAAGTTGGCACTACAAATGGTTTGCAACAGATTCACAAATATTTATTTGAAGGATTGTATGGTTTTGCCGGTGAGCTACGAAGCCAAAACCTTTCTAAAGGAGGTTTCAGATTTGCGAATGCTTTGTATTTGAAAGAGATTTTAATCAAAATAGATCAAATGCCAGATCGGGCGTTTGAAGAGATTATCGCCAAATATATAGAAATGAACATAGCGCATCCGTTTATGGAGGGCAATGGCAGAAGCATGCGTATATGGTTGGACTTATTACTTAAAACCAATATACAGAAGATGGTCAATTGGCAGCTTGTAAACAAAACGCTTTACCTTCAGGCTATGGAGCGTAGTCCAGTCAACGATCTAGAATTGAAGACCTTGCTTGCGGCAAATCTTAGTGAAGATATTGACAATAGAGATATTATTTTCAAAGGTATAGAGCAATCCTATTATTATGAGG
>DAINOB010000105.1:0-7554 GCA_036735585.1 Cytophagales bacterium
CGAGAAAAAATACCTTGGCGTCTTGGCGACTAAGCGAGAGATACATTTCACGCAAAGGCGCAGAGACGCAAAGAAAGAACATACTGATCTAACGCCACTACGAGAGAAAATACCTTAGCGACTTAGCGAGATAATTATTTCACGCAAAGCCGCAGAGCCGCAAAGAAAAAACATACTGATCTAACGCCATAACAAGAGAAAATACCTTGGCGACTTGGCAACTAAGCGAGAGATACATTTCACGCAAAGGCGCAGAGCCGCAAAGAAAAACAGTAATGCTTCAAAACCATAATGACAGAAAATACCTTGGCGTATTGGCGACTTAGCGAGAGATAAAATTCATGCTAAGCCTGCTGATTTCATTTTACGAAGTACCAAAAAACCTACGAAACCTTAAAAGGAAGAAGTATTACAACTTCAAGAATTCCACCCTTCGATTGTTGGCCTTTCCTGCGGGAGATGTATTGGGCTGAGCAGGTTCAGAGGCGCCTTTCCCATCGGTTTGCATTCTACTTGGATCTATGCCAAACTCAGTATTCAACACTTTACTCACAGATTCAGACCGTTTTTTTGACAAATCCAAATTTTTTGCTGCATCACCATCGCTATCCGTGTGGCCAATGATTTTTACTTTCACTTCAGGATTTTCGGTAAGCACATTTGCAATCTCTTTCAACACGCCATATGAGGAAGGTTTTATATTGGCAGATCCCACATCAAAGGTTATTCCCGTGGTTACAAATTTACCTTCAGTGATCAACTTATTGCGGGTATCTGGCGCTCCCACCGCTACCCTAAGATTGGAGATATACACTTCTTCGTCTTCATTGGTGAGCTGTGTGTAAAATCTTAATTCGTTGAGCTTAAGATTGGAGGCAAAAATTCTAGGCATGTCAAATACCTTGAGCTCATCCACATAAATTCTCAGGCGTGTTTTTTGTCTCCACAGTGATATTTTGAAGACCTTACCATTGTTTGAGGGATTGATAATTCCCTCCATGCCTTTGTTTCCGCTTAGATCTGTATTATAACCGCCTTCACCCAACTGTTCCAGCTTCACACTTCCATTTCCCATGCCACCATCCCAAGTGAATAAAGCCCCTTCACCCACATTGTAATCTTTCATGCTGATGGCTTGTTTTTCTACCTTGCTTAAAGCCACAATTAATTTTCTGTTGTAAGCATATTTCTGATCCCAGTTGTTGTAGATCAGTTCAAATTCAACAGTAGAATTTTCCGGGATATCGGTAATGAATTCTGGAATAAATGAACCTTCGGCATTAACAATCTTCAACCATTTGCCTGATTTACCAGAGAGGGTAACCACTTCAGCGGTTGCATTGGTATTCCACTTGGCAGGAAAGTCACCTATAGCATCTTGAGCAAAATCTTCTGAAGCAATTACTTTCTCCCCGGATACAAAGTCAAACTTTGAATAAGATTTAAAGCTTTCTGTCTTTGGTGTGCCTCCAGCAGAAGCCCCTCCTGAGGATTTGCCTTTTTCTCCTTCTGATGAAGTAGAAGTGTTATTGTTTTGCTCGTTAGGCTTATTCTTTTTCTCTTTCTTGCCTCCTTTTATTGATTCTTCAGCACCCTGTTCTGCCTCATCCAATCCTTGATCCACTGATCGCTCGGCTCTATTTTCTATTCTATTGATTGCTTTATTTTTAAGTGCCCCTTTGGGATCTCTTAGTACTTGTGCCTGTAGGAAAGCACTGAGTAGGATTAAAGCAAAAACTAGGGATAGCGTGGTTCGATAGTTCATAAGTTGAATTTTGGTATGAATCTTAAAAATCAAAAATAGGGAGGAGTTTTTAAGAAATCAATAAAAGTTTGGCTGGGGGATCACAGTTTGAGCAAAAGGGCATTGATTTCTATCAATCTGAGAACTTAATCCCTATTTTTACTCCCTATGAGAACTTTTTTAGCTCTTTTTATACTGTTGGCGGGTCTTTGCATGTCTCCAGCTATTGCGCAAAAGCAAACCTACTTCAGCCGTGCCGATACCCTTAGAGGTTCCTTATCGCCTTTGCGCAGCTGCTACGATGTGTTTTACTACGATCTGTCTGTAAGTATCTACCCAGGTGATCGCTTTATAAAAGGACACAATGCTATTCACTTTCAGGTTCTGGAGGCTTCAGATCAACTTCAGCTTGATCTGTTTGCCAATATGCAAATCGATAGCATCCTCTATAATCATCACACCCTACTGCCATACACGAGGGAATTCGGGGCAGTTTTTGTTCGCTTTCCTGATACTTTGAACGTGGGCAGCACTGCCGAGATAAAGGTTTACTACCAAGGCAAGCCCCTAATAGCTTCTAATGCGCCTTGGGATGGTGGATTTGTGTGGAAAAAGGATGACAAAGGACGCCCCTTTGTAGGAGTAGCCTGTGAAGGTACAGGGGCCAGCCTTTGGTGGCCCTGCAAAGATCACCTTTCTGACGAGCCAGACAGCATGCGCATCAGTGTAGAATGTGACAACAGTCTATTTGCTAAAAGCAACGGTCAGCTGAAAGGTTCAGAATCTTTGACCAATAACCGTATGCGCTACCACTGGAAAGTGAGCTATCCGATCAACAACTACAATGTGACAGTAAACTTGGCACATTATGTTCATTTCAATGATGTCTATATAGCCAAGGACGGTGATTCACTGGCACTGGATTACTATGTGATAGACTACAACTTAGAAGTGGCGAAAAAGCAGTTTGAGCAGGTAAAGCCCATGCTAAAATGCTATGAAGAGTACTTTGGTAAGTATCCTTTTTGGAAAGACGGCTATGCTCTGGTGGAATCCCCCTACTTAGGCATGGAACATCAAGGGGCTGTGGCCTATGGCAATAAGTTTATGAATGGATATATGGGTTTTGACCGCTCGCGCACGGGCTGGGGCAGTTCTTGGGACTACATCATTATCCACGAAACGGGTCATGAGTACTGGGGCAATGCCGTAAGTACAAAGGACCACGCAGAACTGTGGATTCATGAATCTTTTTGTACCTATTCTGAAGGGCTTTATGTAGAGTGTCGCTTTGGCAAGGAGGCAGGTATAGCTTATTTGAATGGCTTGAAACGCAATGTTAGTAACAGTTCTCCCATCATAGCACCTTTGGGGGTAAACGCCTCAGGCAGTGGAGATATGTATGACAAAGGTGCCTTGATGCTGAATTCTGTTCGGCACAGCCTAGAGAATGACAGCTTGTGGTTTGCCCTACTTAGGGGTTTGGTGGATCATTTTTCTTACAAAACTACCACCACAGATTCTGTACTAGCTTATATGGCTGCCTTTACAGGAAATCCCGATATTATTCCTATGATGAGGCACTATCTCTATCAATCAAAACTACCTATGCTGGAATACCGAATGGCCTTGCAGAAAAAAAACAATCGTTTAGAGTATCGCTGGGTGAGTGAGGAGAAAGGCTTTACCATGCCAGTACCCTTTGTAGACAAAAAGGGAGATACTTTTTATATGCCCGGAACTACGCAATGGAAAGCATTATACCCGAACAAGCGAATGAAAAAACTTTTTCCTCCTACATTTGATAACAATGCGCTCTACTTTGAGGCGTATCCTGTAGAAAACAGGGTTAGTTTTCCAGCACCGTAACTTCTTGAGCCACCAATCGTCCATCCTCTTTGGTTTCCACTGCAAACTGAACTCGATCCCCTACATCCAGGTCGTTAAAATCATAATCGATTAGGCTGGTATAGTGAAAGAATACATTGTTGGGAGGATAATTGATAAATCCATACCCCTCTTTTAGTGATTTGATGGTGGATTCGTTTCGGTCAGCATTTCCATTGATTTCTTGAATTCTTCCGAAATCCCCTTGATTTAAAGTAGCATCCTGCGGTTGTTTGCTGAAAACTTTTTTATCAGGATTGCGGGGTACAAAAAGCTTATTGATCAATTCATCATCCTCATTGTCTTCATGATCAATGATGTGATGCATGGTGACAGGATAGGTAGCTTCCGAAAGCAAATCATGTGAGGTACGTGTGATAAAATTGGTACCATCTTCATCGGTGTATTCATAATCCCACCCTATTACCATTACTTTCACGCCAAGAGTGTTCAGTTTCCGTGCTAAAGGCACATAATCACTGTCTGAGGCGATCAACACCACTACGCTAAAGCGCTTATAAAAGGCCAACTCAAATGCTTCTAAAGCCAACCAAACGTCTATACCTTTTTCATACTTCTTGCCAAAGACGTGTTTTACTGGGAGGTAATGTGTAGTGACACCTTCAGACATAAGGATATCATCGAAGACCCGTTCAAAATAGAGCAAACCAGTGCGCTGTGAAGCTTCATTGGCACTCAATCGGCCTCGAAAATAGTGCGCGTCTACTATCTTACAGTACTTTACATCTGTAGATTCCTCCTTGGCTACTCTATGACGGATAAACTCATGCAAACCATGGATAGAAATTCTGCTTCTGCGCTTGTGAACATAGTTGTGGTAATTGCTTACGTGGAGAAAAAAATTGCCATCGTAAAATACACCGATTCGTGTAAGGCCATCGGCTGCCTGCATGGAATTCTTTGTCATTTATTGCGTTTGTTAGTGATACAGCGGTATAAAATTTTCTCTTGGAATCACCTTTACAAAAGGCTTTGCAAGTTGATTATTGAGTAATATAAAAGCCTGCACAGGTTCCATCATGCAGAAATAAGTTTTTATAGTAGTTGCCTTATCCCCATACAATACCACGTGGCTGATCTGATCATTGGGTTTGTCTGCCTCCATAATCGAAGTGCGCCAAAGGGCTATATCAGATTGAGAGGCCGCAAGATAGAGATGTACCACTTGAGTATTCTCAGGAATAGGTGAAGCTAGGACTTTGGGATCTGGAAAGGACTTATTCCAAACATACAAAAGTGTGTTTCCTTGCAAGGAATCGGTAAACCACAAATCTCCTTTCACGTCTTCGGCTGTAAATTTTTTCAATAAAGTGCCAGGCTTAAGTTGCATCAATTGATTGTTAAAAGCCTTAGCGGATTGTTTCCAAACAGATTCTGTTGAATCATAGTCCAAAATCTGTTGTAAATATTCTAAATGATTATAGAAATTAGGCTGGGCCCAAACCAAAGGATAAATGCAGCGCGCATGCCAAAGATTAGAAGCCAGAAGTTGACCCCTATCTTCTTTGGCTACCAAATCAACATAGGTTTTCAAGGCTTGCTGCTCAAAAATGGAGTCAGAATCTACGGACAATTGATAGTGTACTCCTAGCCATTTCATATAAAAACCATAATCTCTAAACTGCTTCATAAACAGGAGATATTCATCGCTGGAGCTGGTGTGATCGGTGAAAAAGAAGTGGTTCATATCCGTGAAAATAATTCGGGTATTGGTGACACTTCTTAGTGGTGAGTCAAAAATATACCGAAGTGCCCGTCCTGCATGCGCGTAATCGTTGCGTTTTCCAATGTAACGCTCGAATTCTCCATGAACATACTTGGCGCTGAGATAGCCTTTTTTGAATAACGTAATATCTACTTTCAAACTATTGTTCATTTGGCCAGCATTGATTGGCTCCAAATCGAAGATACTGCGCACTTTAGCCTGATTAAATGTGTCTAAATCAAAAAATTTGCGCTCATCAATGGTATATTGAGCGTAGAGGGGCTGGTTGCCTCCACTGATTTCATATTGATCATTGGTGCCATTTTTTGCATTCCAAAATACGTTTACTGTATCACCTGGTTCCATAAAGAGCTCATACGAGGGTCCGCCCATCAAAAGATCTTCCCCAAGACGTACCTTGTGAAAGGATGCCTTCTCTAGGTTTAGCTTTAAGCTAAATCTTCCCTCACTATCAAGAATCGCAGAATCTAGAAGTCCATACTTTTCGCCAGTGGTAGTGTATTGATAGCTGTCAAATAGATAGATGACCGCAGCATGAGGTTGCTCGATAGTTCCACTCACAAGGGTTGGTACACTTTTCTGTTGTTTGGTATCCTTCCCACAAGATTGCAACAGAATGATAAGCGGCAACAGCAGAAGACTAAATATTAGGGGTTTTCTCATGATGATAATTTGAAATGGTGCTCTCAAAATTGAAGAGCAAAGTTCGATGCAAAAGACCCTCAAAATTAGTGGCTTTAGGCTAAAATACTAAGTCTAAACTAAATCCGAATTTTAGCTAAGTTTGAATCGTGCCGCTTTATGGAGCAACTCCTGTATAAGGTTAGGATTTTTCTCTGCGGCATTCCCAATCACTACTACATCAGCCCCTGCTTTCCATGCATCCATAGCTTGCTCCGCAGTGCGTATACCTCCACCTACAATAAGTGGTATATCTACATGATTTCGTGTCATGCGGATAACACGTGACGGAATGGCCCTATCTGCACCACTTCCAGCATCCATGTAAATGAGTTTTAATCCCAACATTTCCCCTGCCATGGCTGTGCTCGCTGCTATTTCAGGTTTGTCTGCGGGAATGGGTGTAGAGTTGCTGATATAACTCACCGTGGTAGGTTTTCCTCCATCGATTAGCATATAGCCCACTGGAAGCACTTCCAGCTTTGTCCTACGAATCACAGGAGCCGCCACTACATGTTGTCCAATGAGGAATTCGGCATTGCGTCCTGAGATCAAGGAAAGCAACAACAAGGCATCGGCCTGAGGGTCAAGGTGCATGCTGTTGCCAGGGAATAAGACTACCGGAATGGTGCTTAATGATTTGATCAAACGGACGGTGTCTGAAAGTAAATCAGAAGTAATCAGGCTGCCACCGACAAAGAAATAATCAATATCAGCATACTCTTCTGACGTACAATAGCGCTTTACTATTTGGTGGTCGGCTTTGTCAGGATCTATGAGCAGGGCCAGCTGCTTTTGACCTGTATTTCTTGCATGTAAGAGCGATTGAAGTACCATGCTCAGGGAGTTTCGGGCTCATCGAGGCTGTCAAGATACTGAATTAGGCGTCTGCGAGCATACTCAAGCAATAGGGCTGAAGCCACACCCGTAAGCTGACTAAACACAGCATGTCCAAACGAAGGACCTTTTCTTTCAACGGAAGGCTGCTCATGTTGATCTTCTTCCTTACTACTTTCTGAAGGTGCCAACATTCTGTAAATTAAATAGCCTCCGAAGAATATACTACCTATGATGGCTACTTGCTTACCTATCCGCTTGCCATCTTCCTTGAGCTCTTTCAGGTCAATTTCTATGCTTTTTAGGGCAGTATTGCCCTGCTCCTGAAGGATTCTGCGCTGCTCTGCTACACCTTCTGAAAATTCTATGTCTGAGTTATTTGCCATTACCTTGCTCCTTTTTTTGAACAACTGCTTTGTCAATTGACTCAAAAATAGCTTTTTTTAGTCGCTCCTGTACAGGGGACCATCGAACAATTAAAAACAACAATCCATAGACCAATCCGATGGAAACGAATCCCAAGGCGTGGGACTGCAAAACCTCACTCAGCCAAAGTGCTCCAGCTATACTCAAAAACAAAATCATTAAAGAGATCAAAAGCGTTGTCAAAATGCTAAAAGTAATCCCACTGATCCAGAGTGTCATTTCTTCCTTGATG
>DAINOB010000106.1:0-4959 GCA_036735585.1 Cytophagales bacterium
CTCTCGAACAAACGGTAAGATTTAGTATCTTATTTAATTTTGAAAAACCTTCGGAACAAAGCTCAGTAACTGAATAGGAATATTTTGATAAGATTTCTTAGAGGAAATCTATCAATTGCTTAAGCAGTATCCCAGCAAGTGTAAGTAGAAAAATAGCGGTGATGACTTGGGAAGAAAGTTTCCTTGAAGTCATGGCCCCAAGCGGACTGCTCACCGCAACTGTACCTCCAAGAATAAGAGAAATTGGGAGGATTACATACCCTAAATGCGCTGTATTTAGAGTAGATTCAGGTTGTGCAAAGAAAGCGTTGATAAAGGTGCTAGTGAGTGATTGAAAGAAGACCACTCCGATCGAGATTATTCCAGCTTTTTTAATCTCTATCTTGAGCCAGTTTCGCAACAAGGGAATCATAACAATGCTCCCTCCAAGACCTGATAATGGAGATACAAATCCTCCAACCATTCCAACAAGCACTAATTTATAAGGCTCAATTTTAGCCTGCACTTGACCTTCATTAAAATTAACTTCCTGTGTGCGAAGGGTGCGAATGATCATGTAGGCAAGCAGCACCATTACAAAAACTTGAAAATGTTTCTGCTGATAATAAGGAGTGTTTACAAAAAACAGCAGCACCAAAGAGGAAGTGATGATGGCACTTACTCCAATGATAGCCGAAGATCTAAGCTGAATGCCTTTGGCCTTAATATGAGAAAGAGAGGCAGTGAATGAGCCTATCAGTGTAGCAAAGAGAGAATTGGCAATGGTAAACTGAGTGATTTCTTCGGGGGAGGACCCCAAAGCTGTACATACCTCCGGAAGCAAAGCAATATAAATAAGTCCTCCGCCTATACCCAACAAGCCTGCTAGGAATCCTCCAAGTAGGCCCGCACAGGCCAACAAAAAGAATAGCAGGAATTCAGGGGACATTATTTCCCTGACAGGATCATATCATAGCGATCCTTATCTTCTAGGATGGCAGTGGCGGTTAGGATGTCTTTATCTGATGAAAAAGAAGCCTCAATGATTCCTTTTTGAAAGTAGTAGCGGGATACTATTTCTGATCGTAACACAGATTTGATTTCATCTTTGAATTTGATCAAATCACTTTCTTTGTTGTGACTTACTTTATTTTTAAGCTCATCCAAGGCCACCTTAATGTCATCGTAGTATTTTTCCTGCTTTGCAATATCGGTGAGTGATGTAAGAGTAGTTTCTACTTTGGTTACATAATCATAGTCTTTATCCTGAAGCCAAAGCACAAATTTATTAAACTCCTCTTCACTGATCTGAAAGTCTTTTACCGGAGGAATGGTAGTATGTATGGCGGCATATTCTGTAGCATAATCAAATATATGTCCCTTGTTTACAAGGCTTTGTGTGATAGGTGCTGGAAGATCTTTGGTTACCACTTCATCTGGGGTTACACCACCCCCATCATACACCATTCGGCCTTTCTTGGTTTTAAAGGCAACTTTAAGGCTATCTGGAATAATGCCTACACTGCCATCTTCATTTCTATTGGAGTAATCAATGGCTTGTATGCAGCGTCCACTAGGAATATAGTATTTGGCGGTGGTGAGTTTGAGTTGTGAATTGTAAGATAGCGATCTGGTGGTTTGAACCAGTCCCTTTCCAAAAGTACGCTGCCCTACCAATACTCCTCTGTCATAGTCTTGAAGCACTCCCGCCACGATTTCTGATGCGGAGGCACTACGCGAATTTGTCAAAACGACAATAGGTAGTTCTATATCCAAAGGATTGTTAAGAGCTAAATAAGGTCTATTCCAATCCGCTACTTTTCCTTTGGTGCTCACCACCTCTTTGTCTTTTGGGATAAATAAATTTGAAATATCTACGGCCTCACTCAGCAGCCCTCCTGGATTGTCCCTTAAATCAAAGATGATTTTAGAAGCTCCTTGTGCTTTAAGTTTGTTTATGGCGGTTTTTACTTCACCAGAGGCATTTACTGTAAAATCTGTAAGTACTACATAGCCAATATCCTTGGTTACCATTCCAAAATAGGGCACATTGTCTATTTTGATCTGCTCTCTCACCAACTCAAATTCTTTCGGTGCGGAATCCCCGAAGCGCTTTATCAATATTTTGACTTTTGTATCACGCTGACCTTTTAGGAATTTACTCACATCTTGAGAATTTTTTTCTTTCACCGAGATGCCGTCAACCTCCAATATTTCATCTCCTATTTTCAATCCAGCTTTGGCAGCAGGGAAGTTTTCATAAGGCATCAAGATCATGGTCTTATTATTTCGCCTGCCGATGAGTGCTCCAATGCCTCCATACTGTCCTGTGGTCATGGTGCGGTAGTCCTCAATATCATCTTCTGGGATGTAATTGGTATATGGATCTAAAGAAGCTAGCATGGCGTCAATGCCTGTTTTTACCAACGTATTTGGATTTACATCATCCACATAATAAATACTAATCTCCTTAAACATAGAACCGAATATTTGTAGGTTCTTGCTTATGAGAAACGCTTTTTCATTGGAGGTAAGGGCAAGTAGTCCGATCACCGATAGCAGTGCTATACTGAGTAGGACTTTTCTTTTATGTTTAAACATATGCATGAAAGTTAAATGAAAGGGAATTCTGCATCATTGCAATTTATGAACCATTTACCAGCTTTGATAGTGCCTTGATCATGGCATTTTCTATCTCATGAAACGAAGATAGTTCCTTGGCAATATATATGAATCCTAAATTTTTAATTGATGGTGTTTCCCTGTGATTGGCGGCAATTAATGCATGCTTTTGCTTTCGGTAGGCTTCTCTAATCCTTCTTTTGATGAAATTTCTGTCCGTTGCTTTTTTAAATGAACGCTTTGGTACAGTGGTCAATACTTTTGGAAGGTTGGCTTGGAATAAATCCTCACGTATGCACAAGACTTTAAGAGGATAAACAACAAAAAAGGAGCCTTTGGTGAAAAGCTCCGAGATTTCTTTTTTTGAGGTTAAGCGCTCCGTTTTTGGAAAACTCTGTGCCATAGCTACCATATTTCTGGCTGCGCTAAGCTCAGCGTTTCGGACATTTCTGTCCGGATAATATTAACCCTTATGTCTTTTTTCGTCAGAAACAGTAAGCTTTTTACGGCCTCTCGCTCTACGTGCCGCCAATACTCTTCTACCATTGGCAGTAGCCATGCGCTCTCTAAAGCCATGCTTATTTCTTCTTTTTCTGTTGGATGGTTGAAACGTTCTTTTCATGACGCTCTATATTTTTTAATACGAATTATACTTCGGTTGACTACCTATCAAAAATTAGTCGATGAACGCTTTTCTTTGCAGGGCCGCAAAGATACATAAACTATAAACATTTCAAAATATGTATACTCAAACAATCGGGTAGAATTACTTGAGTTTGATATTGAACTGTACCAGCTCCACAAAGTCGGATACTCTATCTTCGATGTCTTCCTCTTTCAAATCCAACAATCTCTCGGTTCCAAATTTTTCTACACAGAAGGAGGCCATTGCTGATCCATAGATGATTGCACGCTTCATGTTGTCGAAAGAGATATCATCAGAGCCGGCCAGATAGCCAACAAATCCACCAGCAAAAGTATCGCCTGCGCCTGTAGGATCGAACACTTCTTCTAAGGGCAGAGCAGGAGCAAAGAACACCTCATCTCCATTAAACAACAGTGCGCCATGTTCTCCTTTTTTAATGATAAGGTAGCGAGGCCCCATAGCCATTATTTTGCGTGAAGCTTTTACCAATGAATATTCGCCTGATAATTGTCTGGCTTCTTCATCATTGATAGAAAGTACATCTACCATCGAGATAGTTTGCAGCAGATCCTCCATAGCGATATCCATCCAAAAGTTCATGGTATCCATCACTATCAGCTTAGGTCTGTTGTGCATGCGCTCGATCACCTGCCGTTGTACGGATGGTGCCAAATTCCCAAGCATAAGATAGTCACATTGCTGATAACTATCTGGAATAATAGGGTCGAAGTTTGCCAATACATTAAGCTCTGTAACCAGAGTATCACGAGAGTTCATATCGTTATGGTATCGCCCTGACCAAAAGAATGATTTCTCTCCTACTTTGATCTGCAGTCCTTGGGTATCTACTCCATGTACTTTGAGTGTTTCGATGTGATCCTTAGGAAAATCGTCTCCAACAACGGCTACAAGGCACACTTTAGGCGCAAAATAGCTTGAGGCGAGTGAAATGTAGGTGGCTGCTCCGCCAATGATTTTATCGGTTTTTCCGAAAGGAGTTTCTATGGCATCAAAGGCAACACTTCCGATTACTAAAAGAGACATATTTTGAGTTTTTTTGTTTTTTAATCAATTAAAGGTGCGCGAACCACTTCCCGGCTAGGGTCGAACATATATCGGTAGGTTCTGTGAATTTTGATCACCTCACCACCTACATCTTCGGCCACACGCATCATTTTAGGGTTGAAATCGCCAATCCAGTTCATTTCAAAATTTTCATATTGAAAATCATCATTCCATGCTACATCAATCAGCGACACCACAATAGCAGCTTCTACTCCTTTGCCTTGATGTTCTGGAACTACTCCAAACACAACCCCAAACATTTTCTTGTTGGTTTTCATCCATTTATGATAGAGGAATACCAGTTTCCCCCAAAGGTCTAGTTTGCCATTTACGTGTTTGAATACTTGATTGAGCTCTGGCAGCATGATAAAGAAAGCGATTGGCTCCTCTTTATAATAGCCAAACAGCATGATTTTTTCATCCAATACTGGCTTGAGGCGCTTCATGATGGATTTCGCCTGTACTTCTGTCATTTCTCCAACTCCCTTATGCTTCACCCAAGCTTTGTTATACACTGTCCGAAAATGCTCTGCGTATAGATTCAGATTGTTCTTTTTTACTGTACCAAAGGTGTAATCGGGATTAGATTGAATTCTTTTAGCCTTTTCAAATACCTTTTCTTTAACACCACCATATTTTACAGGACG
>DAINOB010000106.1:5059-7521 GCA_036735585.1 Cytophagales bacterium
TCTGTATCATTTAATATCCACCGAGTGCATTCCCCATGTCTAAAAAACTTGTTTTTGGCTGGATCAAAGACATCTTCAATATCATTGTCCAAAGGACGAATCCAATTAGGGTCGGTTTTGTAAAGGCGTATCGGTAAATGAAGAAACTGCTTGCGATGTGCGGACGTGGCTACTTCTACAATGTTCACGGCACTAACAATATACTACTTAAAAGATTATTTAAGGCTTTTGGCTAGATGATACTGAGGAATCGTGTAATTCATCATGAGCATGAGAAGCAGATTCTTTTCTCCGAAGGAAAAATCCTATGGTAAAAAAGAATAACCAAGTAGGGTACAGTGCCCACATACGGTCAATATCCTTGCCAACAGCAAATAGAGTGATTTGTACTAAGGCAGCGGTAATAATGCCGAGAGCGCTGATAATTTGAAATGAATGCCAGTTGTGTAAATTGAACATAACAAAAAATTTATTAAACATACGATATACCTCTTGAATAACCTACAGGAAAGCTGGGTATAAATGATAAACCCCGGAGATCCGGGGTTTGTTATTTGGAGTTTTTTGGCTTACTAAGCGAGTCCGTTAACTAGCTTGGTCAATTTTGATTTATTGTTGGAAGCCTT
Source organism: Cytophagales bacterium (assembly GCA_036735585.1). Taxonomy (GTDB): domain Bacteria; phylum Bacteroidota; class Bacteroidia; order Cytophagales; family JAIYAX01; genus JAIYAX01. The sequence goes on from DAINOB010000106.1 coordinate 5,686, forward strand.
ATTTTTGTGTATGATGCTTTTCTTTGCAAGCTTATCAATCATACTGATTACTTCTTTCAGTAGCTCACCTGCTTCTGTTTTGTCGGTTGTGGTGCGTAATCTTTTCACCATGGTACGTGCTGACTTTAGCTGGTAGCGGTTTCTCAAACGTTTGGTTTCGTTTGCCCTGATACGCTTAATCGCTGATTTATGATTTGCCATTTTTTATGCTAGTAGAAACAATTATTTTTTTGGGACTGCAAATATAGAAGAATGAATTCTAACCTCAAAAATATTTTAAAAACAGATACTTAGACTCGAAAGGAAAACTCGAACCTTTGTAGCCAGTAAATTTTATTTGTTTTTTCCAGCACCAGCCATTTTGTCGCGATAGATTTGTGTAAGTTTTCGAATTTCATCTTCGTAATACTTATAATTCTCTTCGCTTTTTCCAGCTTGAAGCGCATTTTGCATCGATTGTACCGCTTCCTTGTATTTCCCTTGCCAAGCATGCAGTTTGCCCTGCACATAATAGTTGTAGTAGTTTTTGTTGATTTCCAGAGAACGGCTCAAGTATTTTGTGGCCATTGGCTCTTCTATTTTTTGATCCACAAGATAGTTGGCAGCACGAGCAAAAATTCTCCAATCATTGTCAGCTGGGGCTTTGGTAGCAGCTCTTATGTTGTTCAAGGCTTTAGATTGCACATCTACCTCTATGGTTATAAATACCTTGGTTCTTTCCCATGACAAAACCAAATCTGCACCATTGGCTCTGATGTTTTCAAAGGAAAATTGAAATGATTCCACATAGTCAGACTCTAATGTTTGTGCTCTTATTGGGATCCTAAAGAGTTCTTGTTCTTCTCTGAAATCCTCTACACCGTCTATGGCAGTATCTTTACATATAATCAACATCCACTCTTCGTTCACTTGAGGGATAGTAAGCAAAGCATATGTCCCTTTAGTGAGCACTTGGCTTTGCAGAAGTATATCGTCTTCAATTGTTAGTAAGGGAGCATTGTTTGCCCCTGTTCGCCATAATTGATCGTAAGGAACGAGGCCTCCAAAAATCTGTCTTCCCTTAGCACTAGGGCGACTATACACTACTTTTACTTCCGTAAGTCCTACTTGTTGGATCAGCGTAGCAGAAGGACTTGGAACCGGTAAAACTAATTTTTGCTGCGCCCAAAGTGATACTGAGATAAACGAGGTAAAAAATGCAATCGTAAAAGCTGACTTCATGGGAGTTGATGCTGTTGAAAAATATAAAACTTGATGAAAAAAGCATGGCAGTCAGAAGAGACTACTTCTTTTCTTCAAATTTCAAAGATGCAGAATTCATGCAATAGCGCAACCCTGTAGGCTTGGGTCCATCATCAAACACATGGCCTAAGTGCGCATGACAATTGGAACAAACTACTTCTGTTCGCACCATACCGTGCGTTTTGTCCGTGATCTCAGCTACATTTTCTTTTTTCGAGGGGGCATAAAAACTTGGCCATCCAGTTCCTGAATCGAATTTGGTATCCGAGGTGAAGAGTTCTTGATCGCAGCAAATACATTTATAAAAGCCTTTGCCCTTAAAATTATAGTATGGATTTTGGAAAGGTCTTTCAGTACCTTTTTGCCTGGTTACATAATACTGCTCAGGGCTGAGTTGCTTTTTCCATTCTTCTTCGCTTTTCATTATTTTCGGTTTTGATGAATTGGGTTTGGGTAAATTTTTGTTCGTTTGGCCTATGGTGAACAGTGGCAACAGAAAAAGTGCTACACAAAAAAAGCGATTTACCTTCATGGTAAATTAAACTATGGTTATTCTGGATTGTTTGACTCAATATCTACACCAAAACTGTGCAA